>JAQVZQ010000344.1 GCA_028708095.1 Dysgonamonadaceae bacterium | reverse complement strand
AAAAATTTTTTCTTCTTTTGATTTGACTTTTTTCTTCTCGGTTTGTTTTTCGCTTAGGATTATAGAGAGTTTAGTTATTTTCCCAAAGTTCTCACTAAAATGATCTTCATCAATTTCAAGGGTTAAATTTTTTACGTCATACAATGTAATTTCGGTTATTTCTTGGATTAAATATCTTTCAATATGATCTTTATACTGTTTAATAGATAGTTCATTGTTTTTCATATTTAATATTTCTGATTTGTGCATTATATCCTCCGTATCGACTAGGTCCTTGTAAACCAATGACATTTCATTTAGAGCTATATCCTTTTGAAAAAGTGGTATCAGTGGATTAATTATAGTTATCATGACTAAAAGGCCAAGAAAAACCTTTATATATCTAAAGAACTTATTTTCAGGTATTAAAAAATCAACAAAGGCAGCAAACATAACTACCATCACTATTTGCTTAACCCAAAGACTTATTACACTAAGCATCAGTTCACCTCATCATAACGGTTATATTACCAGAAGCAATTATCACCGTAATGGCAACGAAAAACATTAGTGCAACTGAACTTACTGTGATTGCAATAAATGTTAAGTGACTTGCCATATCATTTAGACATTTCACCATGGCGTCTTCCCCTAGGGGTTGTATCACAGCACCTGCAAATTTATAAATAAAAACCAATGCCAGTATTTTTATTACAGGAAATAGAGTTGTTAAAAAAACCACCAACAATCCAGCAAAGCCAATCGCATTTTTTAAAATTAATGAACACCCGACAATTGTATCAACCGTATCTGAGAAAATGCCACCTACAATTGGAATGAAATTTTTTGAAGCAAATTTTGCTGTTCTTATTGATATGCCATCTACGGTTGATGTTCCGGCTCCTTGCACAACCAAAATTCCTAAAAAGGCACTGAGAAAAAGACCTAGTAAAAAAACGCAAATCTGTCTCAAAAATAAAGCCAAAGCTGATACATGGAAACGATTGGCAATGTTGCTTATTAGTCCTAATACAGCAGCAAAAAAAATAATTGGAAGAAGAATATTTCTTATCCATGTACTAGCTACAGAAATACCCATAAATATTAATGGATTAAAAACAGCGACAGAAGTAATGCCACCTATGGAAGCCAAAAGTGTTAGAACCACTGGCATCAAAGCCTGGATAAAGCTTACCATTTGATCAATAGCTTCTTTACCCACTTTCAGTGCTAATTCAAAGCTTTGAATGGCTATTACTATCAATACCATGTATGTAACACCATGAGTTACCTTTGCTATATTGTCGTTTTCAAAAGCAACTTGAATATTTTTCAAAACGGCACATATTATTGACAATGTTATAAGTTCGCCTAATAGGCGAAGGTTTGTTGATATTTCTCGAAAAAAATAATCCGCTATGCCTTTGATTAAACTGCTAAAATCATAGTTATTTTGCCCTCTTATAGCCCCTATCATGTCTTTGAGATCATACTTAGGCATATAATCCCCATAAGTAGAATTAAGTTGATTTAAAAATGAATCAAGTTCAGCACTATCGATGGTCTGATATTGTTCTTCAATAATTTCATCGTTAGCTATAGCTATATTTATTATTGGTAAAAACGTTGTGATGAATATTATGAGAATAAATACTCTTGTCTTCAATTAAATTACACCACCCCTTCATGGAAGGATTCGAATAATTAGCTCCATGACAGCCATTAGGATTGGAAAGGATAAAACCAAAATTATTATTTTTGCAGCAAAATCAATCTTTGATGCTATTGAAGAGGAACCAGCATCTCTACAAATCTGAGAACCAAATTCCGCAACATATGCAATACCGATAATCTTAAATATAGTTGTAATATACAGACTTTCTATATTTGCCCTTTGTGACAAATCTCTCAACATATTAACCACAAGAAGAATTTGGTCAATCATTCGTAGGAAAATTATTACTCCAATTACTATGCTCATTTGAAGGGCTATCTCCGGTCTATCCTCTCGTATCAGAACTACAAGTATGGTTGTTACAAGACTTAATCCCACGATTTGTATGATTTCCATTTAATAGCCTCCTAGTACAGCTGAAACATGGTTTTTACATTGGCAAAAAGTTGACTGATGAGTTGAATTACCATCATTAATACGATAACAACTCCAGCAAGTGTTGTCATTTGGGCCTGTTCCTTTCTTCCTGCTTCATCTAATACTTTACTCAGTATAGAAATAACAATTCCAATTGCAGCAATTTTAAATAGAATATCAACATCCACAATTAACACCCCTCTGGTTTTTAAAATAATAGTAAAAATATCATTAGACCTGATAACACACCAAGATACTTCCATAACTTCTCGTTTTTTTGTTTCTCTTCAATGGACGCCATTTCTTGCTGCCTTAAGTTATTCAAAGTCAATCTTATATTTTTTATTTGATCTTCTTTGTCTGTAGAACCTAAATATTTTCCAAAAGCTATTAATATTTCGTAATCATTGTTTGCTATATAAGAATTACTGTAAAATTCTTTTAAGGATTTTTCCCAGGCTTCACCCGCTGTTAGGCCCTCACGAGATAACACATTTGTTGCAGCTATAGTAAATAGTGCTGCAACATTTTTTTCACATTTTTTACTTACACTCTTTAGAGCATCAGGAAGTGGAGAATGTCCATAGTTTATTTCCGATTCAAGCATAGAAAGAGCTACTTGCAAATCCCTTAAAACTTTAGGTCGGTGTCTATAATTACCTGCCACTATGAACCCTATCATGCTAGAGGAAACGACTACCATTATACCACCCATTATTTTAAGCCACATTTTTCTATCCTTCTTTCTTAAATATGTTTAACAATATTCTTAAAGCTATTGCCTTCTAGTATACTTTCAATACTCCCCACACCGGAACTAAAGCCAAGGACTACATATCTGTTGAAAAAACCTCTGTTAATGAGTTTTCGAATTGCTGGTCGTCTTTTTATATCATCAAGATTCTGACCGTGAATCGTTGTTATTATAGTAACCCCTGTATTAATAGCTTCTTCTATAGCTGCAACATCTTCATTTCTGCCTATCTCATCAGTAGCTATAATATCCGGAGACATCGATCTAAGAAGCAACATCATTCCCTTTGCCTTGGGGCATCCATCCAAGACATCTGTCCTGATTCCTACATCATTTTGTGGAATACCTTCATAACAGCAAGCTATCTCTGATCGTTCGTCAACAAGTCCAATATTAAAACCTTGTATTCCAAGACTTATAACACCCGAACTAAGTTGTCTTATAATATCTCTTAACAATGTAGTTTTACCGGCTTTTGGTGGTGATATGATCAAAACATTGAATATTCGTCCATTTTGGTCCATAACATAAGGCAAAACCTTGTCAGCAGCTCCTACAATTTCCCTTGCAACTCTAATATTAAACCCAGAGATATGTTTCATAGTTTTTATGTTTTCATTTTCTAATAATACATGACCAGAAAATCCAACTCTATGTCCACCGGGTATAGTTATATAACCATATCTTAACTCTTCTTCTATCGAATAAACTGAACACTGACTTACAAACTGAAAAGTTTTACTAATATCGTCTTTAGTGACAATATAAGCTCTGTTATGTTCTTTAGTTATGCTTCCATCATGAGCAATCATATAATCTTTATTTTCTATCACTAACATTAAAGGTCTCATCAGCCGCAAACGAATTTCTTCCAGATACAAGAGGTAACTTGTAGAGATGTTTTTAAGTAACTCTGCTATATGAATAGG
>JAQVZQ010000049.1 GCA_028708095.1 Dysgonamonadaceae bacterium | reverse complement strand
TTATTTCTGATTGCCTCTTTTGGTATGATTTCACTTGTTGGTGCTCAAACACCTTCTTTTAGTGTGAAAGGTGGATTGAATATGTCAAATTTCTCTGGTGACGTAGAAGATAACAAAATGAAGCCTGGCTTCCATGTTGGAGTAGGTGTTGATTTAGACTTTGCTCCTAATATGGGTATTCAAACTGGTTTGTTTTACTCAACTAAAGGAGCTAAAATTTCATACGAGGATGAAGGTAATGGCATGGTTGACCAAGCTTATGCCCCTAAAACCAGAGCAGGCGCTAATGATGATGTCACTATAAATGCAAATTATTTGCAGCTTCCGGTTCACTTTGCCTATAAGATTGATGTAGCACCAGGCACGAAAGTTGCATTGCACGCTGGTCCTTATGTAGCATATGGAATAGGGGGGAAAATAAATGGTCAAGGAGAAGAAACTAATACATTTGACAAAGATTATGGTTTAAAACCATTTGATGCTGGTTTAGGTCTTGGTGTTGGTGCAGAATTCGGGAAAATTATAGTTGATCTTGGTTGGGACATGGGTCTTATCAATATTATGAGAGATAGTGAAGATGACGATAAATTAAAAACCCAAAACGCTTACGTTTCAATTGGATATAAGTTCTAATAAATATTATAATATAATACAAAGCATCGTTCTTGTAAAAAGAGCGATGCTTTTTTGTTTTGAATTTTACTCCATATAATTGTAACCTTAGAGCTCTGAAATAGCTTCATTGCTTGTGATTTTTAGTATGCATTATTATAAAAATGAATCCCTCCTTAAAAGAATAGACACAAATCCAAATATAATTTTTAATTTTGTAAAAGATTTTGGTCTTCATAAAGATCAAAATCAAAAAAAAGAATTTTATCTATTAGTATTTAAAAACGAATTTAACCAAAAAACGAATTAATAAAATTGATTATGAAAAAACTGACCCTATCACTTGTGATTGCTTTTATAGGCATGATTTCACTTGTTAGTGCTCAAACAGCCTCTATAAACATTAAAGGAGGACTCAATATTTCCAATTTCTATGGTGACAACCTTTTAGAAAAAGATATGCAACCTGGCTTTCACATTGGTGTAGGTGCAGATATAGGATTCGCCCCTAAAGTAGCTTTACAAACAGGACTGTTCTTTTCAACTAAAGGTGCCAAATATAAATACGATTTCCCTGTAGCTGCAGTGGGTGATGTTGAATATAACATTACTGCAAATTATATTCAAATGCCCATACATTTAGCTTATAAAATTGAGTTGACACCCGAAACTAAAGTAGTATTCCATGCGGGCCCATATTTAGCATATGGTGTTGGAGGTAAAAGAAAGATTGTCTCTAAATTCACAAATGATTTAAAAGATTTTATTGGCGAACAAGAGATAAGTACTTTTAATAAAGATTTTGGACTAAAACCTTTTGATGCCGGGGTAGGTGTTGGAATAGGAATGGAATTTAAGTTAATAACAGTTGATCTGGGTTGGGACATGGGACTCAAAAACATTGCAAGGGATATCAAAGTAGGTGAAACTATCTATAAACAAAATACAAAAAACCAAAGTGCATATCTTTCTTTAGGATATAAGTTTTAAGAGGTCTTTTTCAATAGAGAAAAGCATTCATTACTGCTCACTCTTGTTTATTATATTAAAAAAAAGCATTGTTCAGTAAATGAATAATGCTTTTTTTTTATGCTCCAATAGGATCTATTAGACGGGTGTTACGCATAAGATAATATATACAATAAGTTGAAAAAATGAAAATTGGGGTTTTTTTATTAAACTTGTGTGCAGGAGATAATGGATTAGTTCGGTTGGGCGCAAATAAAAAAAGACCTACATATTAATGCAAGTCTTTTTAAATAAAGTGGGCGTTGACGGATTCGAACCGCCGACCCTCTGCTTGTAAGGCAGATGCTCTGAACCAGCTGAGCTAAACGCCCGATATTTTGTGTTAGAATTGTTCCGCACTCGAAACTTGTTCTTTTTCAAAAGCGATGCAAAGATATACTCTTTTTTATAACAAGCAAAATAAATGCAACATTTTTCTCTAATAATTTTTACTTTCACTTTAAAAGTGATATTTTTGTATTATTAAATGGTTAATTGAAAAACGTAATGAAATACAAAACCCACTTGGTGGAAGTGAAAGCAGTAATGCACAACATACATTAACATGAATAGCAATGAAAGCGATTTTGTTTCTATTACAAAATAAACTAACGAAGACGATACACATCTTACAATGAATAAAAACCAACTCATGGCCGTTTCGCCCATCGATGGCAGATACAAGAAACAAACAGAAGTTTTAGGAACTTATTTCTCGGAATATGCACTAATGAAGTATCGCACACATGTGGAAATTGAATACTTCATTGCGTTGTGTGAAATTCCCCTTCCTCAATTATTAGATTTTCCAAAGAATAAAATTGATGCGTTGAGAAAAGTAGCATCTAATTTTGATATTGAAGATGGAGAACAAATAAAGAAAATAGAATCGACAACAAATCATGATGTGAAAGCTGTTGAGTATTTTATAAAAAACAAATTTGATAAACTTGAATTAGACCAATACAAAGAATTTATCCATTTTGGTTTAACTTCACAAGATATCAACAACACAGCTTTTCCACTGATGTGGAAAGAGGCTTTGCAAAATGTATATATTCCTGAATTGGAATCACTTTGCAGCATTCTTTCAAAGTTAGCTGAACAATGGGACGATATTCCCATGCTGGCTCGTACTCATGGTCAACCGGCCTCACCTACCCGATTGGGAAAAGAAATAAAAGTATTTGAATACAGACTAAACATTCAAATTCAAAACTTGAAGGCTGTACCACATACAGCCAAATTTGGAGGAGCCACTGGAAACTTCAATGCTCACAAAGTTGCTTATCCCAATGTTGATTGGAAGCAATTTGCTGAGAAGCTTTTAACCGATAAACTTGCTTTATCGAGAGAGCAATATACTACTCAGATTTCTAACTACGACCAACTGGCAGCATCATTTGATGCATTGAAACGAATTCATACTATTATCATAGATATGACACGTGATTTTTGGCAATATATATCAATGGATTTTTTTAAACAAAAAATTAAAGAAGGTGAAGTAGGTTCATCAGCAATGCCACATAAAGTGAATCCAATTGATTTTGAAAATGCAGAAGGAAACTTAGGAATTGCTAACGCTTTATTGGAGCATCTTGCTACAAAGCTTCCGATTTCTCGCCTACAAAGAGACCTCACAGATTCCACAGTTATTCGAAATATTGGAATGCCTTTAGCTCATGGATTAATTGCATTAAAAAGTACAACAAAAGGCCTAAATAAGTTGTTATTAAACAGTCAACGAATTAGCAAAGATTTAGACGACAATTGGGCAGTAGTTGCAGAAGCAATTCAGACAATATTAAGAAGAGAAGGATATCCAGAACCTTATGAAGCTTTAAAAGTGCTTACACGTACTAATGAAGCAATTAACGAAGACAGTATTAAAAAATTTATTAACAAATTAAATGTATCTGAAAGGATAAAAACAGAATTGAATTCAATAAATCCACATAATTACACTGGAGTTTAATAATTCATCAAATTTAATTACTTAAAAAAGAAGTGCCGTGAGGCCAATTCTAAAAAACACTCATCAAAATAAAAAAGGAAAAATGAAAACCAATAACAACGAAAAGCACGAACACAAAAATGAAAATGAGTCTAAAGATAAAGCTGACTCTTCAAACAAAAAAAATGATCAAGAAAAAAAAACGTTTTCTCTCTCGAAAAGCCCAAGAGGAGATCATAACACTGACCAAGACAGGAATAGACCTTCAAGAGGACCTTCGTCAGAAAGTCGAGATGAACAGAACAGAAGACGCAGACCACGTGTAGGAGATAGCAGACCTTCTAATTACTCCGACTCAAGAAACAGGTATTCTTCGTCTGACAGATATCAAGCACCTGACAGATCACAAAGATCGGAAAGATCGGATAGGTACTCAACATCTGAAAGACATCCATCGGATAGAGGCAATCAGCGATCAAGTTACCCATCACGCGAAAGATCTGATTATAATAGAGGTGGAGGTCAGCAAAGAAGAGTAATTAAGCCATTAAAGAAGAAAGCACCCTTCAAACAAATTAAATACAAAGAAAATGCAGACCCAACTGCTCCAATTCGTCTAAACAAATACTTGGCAAATGCTGGTGTGTGTTCGCGTCGCGAAGCAGATGAGTATATTCAAGCTGGTGTTGTGAAAGTTAATGGTGAAGTTATAAGTGAGCTCGGTTCTAAGATAACCCGTGCCGATAACGTGACCTTTCATGACAAACCCATCCAACTTGAAAGCAAAGTATATGTTTTATTGAACAAACCTAAAGGATTTGTTACAACCACTGATGATCCTGAAAACAGAAAAACCGTAATGGATTTGGTTAGAAGTGCTTGTTCAGAAAGAATATACCCTGTGGGAAGATTGGACAGGGGAACAACAGGAGTGCTTTTGCTTACAAATGATGGAGATTTAGCATCAAAACTCACCCACCCACGATACGAAAAAAGAAAAATATATCAAGTATGGGTTGATAAACCTGTTACTATGGAACATATGCAGACTATTGCCGATGGTATAGAGTTGGATGATGGAGAAATTCATGTTGATGCCATTAGCTATGTTACCGAAGATGATTTAACTCAAATTGGTATTGAAATACACTCAGGAAAAAATAGAATAGTAAGACGTATTTTCGAATCGCTGGGTTATCAAACGCTGAAATTAGATCGTGTTTATTTTGCTGGCTTAACCAAGAAAAACCTCTCAAGAGGAAGATGGCGCTATCTAACAGAAAAAGAGGTAAACATGCTACGCATGGGAGCATTTGAATAAAAATCAAACTCACAATCTATAAATTAATGTACACATAGCAAAACATCAAATAAAACTATAGTGTACATTGGTTCATTAAAATATATCAAACACAAATAATAACTATATATTGAAATAATAAATCTTTCCTTTGAAAGATTTAGATGGTATGAAACAACTAAAAAGAACAAAAATTTCGGAAGCGTTACAGCTTAAAAACTTCGGTGAAGAAATAAACGTAAAAGGATGGGTACGTACCCGCCGAGGAAACAAAAATGTAAGTTTTGTTGCATTGAATGATGGATCAATTATTCACAATCTTCAAATTGTTATAGATATTGAAAAGTTTGGAGAAGAATATCTTAAACCCATTTCAACTGGTGCAAGCATCAGCGTAAACGGCACTTTGGTAGAATCCAGAGGTAAAGGACAATCAGTAGAAATTCAAGCAAACGAAATAGAAATATTTGGCGGTGCAGATCCATTGTCATATCCACTTCAAAAGAAAGGGCACTCAATGGAGTTTTTGCGCGAAATTGCACACTTACGTCCGCGTACAAACACATTCAGTGCTGTTTATAGAATGCGCCATCATATGTCGTATGCCATTCATAAGTACTTTAACGATCGTGGTTTCTTTTACTTCCACACTCCCATCATCACCGCATCAGATGCAGAGGGCGCAGGGTCAATGTTTGAAGTAACGACATTGAATCTTAACGATGTTCCAAAAACAAAAGAAGGTGAAGTCGATTTCTCCAAAGATTTCTTTAGCCGTCAAACCAATCTCACCGTATCTGGACAATTAGAAGGTGAGATGGGTGCAATGGCATTAGGCTCTATCTACACATTTGGACCAACTTTTAGAGCTGAAAACTCTAACACTCCTCGTCACTTGGCAGAGTTTTGGATGATTGAGCCCGAAGTGGCTTTCAGCGACAATAACGACAACATGGATTTGGCTGAAGATTTTCTTAAATACCTTATCAATTATGCATTAGAAAACTGCAAAGAAGATTTGGATTTTCTGAATCAAATGATTGACAAGAATCTTTTGGAAAGACTTCATTTTGTAGTTGATAACGATTTCATCCGATTATCTTATACTGAAGGTGTGAAAATATTGGAAGAGAGTGGAGAGAAATTTGAATATCCTGTTTACTGGGGAGCCGACTTACATTCTGAACACGAACGTTACCTTGTTGAGAAACACTTCAAACGTCCTGTTATACTAAATGATTACCCTGTAGAAATTAAATCGTTTTACATGAAGCAAAACGAGGACAACAAAACAGTACGTGCCATGGATGTTCTTTTCCCAAAAATTGGCGAAATAATTGGTGGATCGGAACGTGAATGCGATTACGATAAGCTAAAGAAGCGTGTAGAAGACACTGGAATGAATGCTGATCCTATTTGGTGGTATCTCGAATCACGCAAATTTGGAACCGCACCACATGCTGGCTTCGGATTAGGTTTTGAACGGTTAATTTTATTTGTGACAGGTATGACAAATATTCGCGACGTTATCCCTTTCCCAAGAACACCCAATAACGCTGAGTTTTAAAAAAAACTATACTAAAAAAAGAAGCTTACATAGTCATTACAAGAAAAATAACATAAAAACAAAGGTTTTCTTGCAGTCACTACATAATAAGCATTAAAAATAGTAATGAGCGTTCTGCAAAAACATGCAGAAATGAAACTGAAATAATAATATAGCATAGTTTTTTGTAACTTTGCAGTAAATTATTTTACAACACACTTTAGAGAAAACGATTAAATGAAGAATATACGCAATTTTTGTATCATTGCTCACATTGACCATGGCAAAAGCACCCTTGCCGACAGACTTTTGGAGTTTACCAATACTGTTGACAGGAATGATTTGCATACGCAGGTGTTAGACAGCATGGATTTAGAACGTGAGCGTGGAATCACTATAAAAAGCCATGCCATACAGATGGACTATGAGTACATGGGAGAGAAGTATAGCCTAAATTTAATTGATACTCCCGGACACGTCGACTTTTCTTATGAAGTTTCTCGATCCATTGCTGCTTGCGAAGGTGCTCTACTTATTGTTGATGCGGCACAAGGCATTCAAGCGCAAACCATCTCAAATGTTTATATGGCACTTGAGAACGATTTGGAAATAATTCCTGTTATCAATAAAATTGACCTCGATAGTGCGTTACCCGAAGAGGTAGAAGACCAAATTGTTGACTTATTAGGTTGCGACAGATCAGACATTCTTCGCGCCAGTGGAAAAACTGGTATAGGAATAGAAGATATTCTTTCTGCTATTATCAACAGAGTTCCCGAGCCAGTAGGCGATCCTGATGCACCTTTACAAGCATTAATTTTTGACTCTGTCTTTAATTCATTTCGAGGTATCATAGCTTACTTCAAAATTGTAAATGGCACCATAAGGAAAGGTGATTTAGTGAAATTTATTGCAACAGAAAAAGAGTATAATGCCGATGAAATTGGTATTCTAAAACTCACCATGCAACCCAAACAAGAAGTTACTTGTGGTAATGTAGGATACATCATATCTGGAATTAAAACTTCAAAAGAAGTAAAGGTGGGTGACACCATCACCCATGTGAAAAATCCTTCTAAAGTAGCTATTGAGGGTTTCGAAGAAGTAAAACCAATGGTTTTCGCTGGTGTTTACCCTATCGAGAGTGAAGACTTTGAAAACTTACGTGCATCGCTCGAAAAACTACAGCTCAATGATGCCTCGCTCACATTTCAACCCGAATCGTCTGTTGCTTTAGGATTTGGCTTCCGTTGTGGATTCTTGGGGCTTCTCCATATGGAAATCATTCAGGAAAGACTCGAGCGTGAGTTTGATATGGATGTGATTACCACCGTGCCAAACGTATCGTACAAGATATACGACAGCAAAGGAAATATGACAGAGGTGCACAATCCTTCAGGGTTACCCGATGTTATGCTAATTGATAGAATTGAAGAACCCTTTATCCGTGCTTCGGTTATCACCAGCACAAAATATATAGGGGGTATTATGACACTTTGCTTGGGTAAAAGAGGGGAGTTAATCAAACAAGAATACATTTCGGGTGATCGTGTAGACATTACTTACGATTTGCCATTGGGTGAGATAGTAATTGACTTTTACGACAAACTCAAGAGTATCTCAAAAGGCTACGCTTCATTTGATTATCATATGCACGATTATCGTCCCTCCAAGTTAGTAAAACTTGATATTCTTTTGAACGGCGAACCTGTTGATGCACTTTCTACATTGACCCATATAGACAACACACAATCATTTGGACGACGCATGTGTGAAAAATTAAAAGAACTTATCCCGCGTCAACAATTTGATATTGCAGTACAAGCTGCTGTGGGTGCAAAGATTATTGCACGAGAAACGATTAAAGCTGTACGAAAGGATGTTACTGCCAAATGTTATGGCGGTGATATATCCCGAAAACGCAAATTGCTTGAAAAGCAAAAAGAGGGAAAGAAACGAATGAAACAGATAGGTAACGTGGAGGTGCCACAGACAGCTTTCTTAGCTGTATTGAAGTTAGATTAACAACACATATATATTTACAGAAGGGCGGACACATAAATCCGCCCTTTCTATTTCACCATCATACATCTCAAGCAAATAAGCAATATTCAAAGTCTGTATTGTTCACTTTACATAGTTCACTGCCTACTTACTCACAAGTTTAATCGCCAAATATATTATCAGAACTCATCAATAAATCGACATATTGAGCTCTTTTGTAAACAATTGAATCAGCAGGCAAGTTCTTTTGAGCCAACTTTCCTCTGAAATCTGCTATAGAGTCATATCCTTTCTCATCCATCCATTCAGATAATTGATTCTTTGCAACAGCAATTTGTTCTAATCCATTTTTATAAACAGCACTCACCATTTGAACGCACGTTGAGCCTGATAAAATATGCTTTACAACTTCGTTGCCTGTAAAAATACCACGACTACTGCACACATCAGCTTGAATGTTTCCATACAACAATCCTGAGTATCGCAGTGATTTTCTGTATTCGCCCTCTCTACTTAGATTATAATCTCTTTTGTGCTTCACAGAACTTATATCAATATCAGGTTGGAACAATGCGTTAAACAACACCAATCCATTTACACCCACTTCATCCATTTTCTTGATGAAGCCCAATAAGTTTGTATAATCGGAACTTAGTTTTACACTAACTGGCAAAGAAATTTTTTCTTTGATTTGTTTCACAATATTAATCTGGTAATCTTCTATTACGCTCGACTCTATGTTAAAATCTAAAGGCACCCTATAAAGATTCAACTCCAAACCATCAACACCAGTTTGAGCAAGCTCTTTAGCATATTCCAACCACGACTCTTCGTGCACTGCGTTTAAACTTGCAATAATCGGAACCGATAGTTTCTCTTTTGCTTTGCGTAGTTTAACCAAATGTTTTTCTGTATCAGAAAATTTAATGTTGGGATGTGTGGTAATCATTTGAGCATGAATATTATCATATTGAGTTAATTTCTCCTCCATCTGCAATCGTTCAAGTTGAACCTGTTCTTCGAATAACGATTTAAATACGATGGCACCCACCCCGTTTTCTTGCGCTTTCTTTAATTCATCAATATCGTTAGCTATATTGCATGCTCCCAATATTATCGGATTATCAAGCTCAATTCCCATGTAAGTTGTCTTAAGATTTTTCATTATATTATATTGTTAAAAAGATTATATATTCTATTTTTAATTTTGGGAGCCACATAATAATGCGCCTCTAAGTTTTTACAATTCTCCAATCATGTTCTCAGGTACTACCCACTTATCAAACTCCTCGGGGGTAACTAATCCCAACAAACTGGCTGCTTCTTTAAGTGTCGAATTATCTTCATACGCTTTCTTGGCAATTTTAGCAGCGTTTTCGTACCCAATATGGGTGTTAAGAGCAGTGACAAGCATCAACGAGTTGTGCATATTTTTATCAATCTGTGCTATGTTAGGTTCAATACCAATCGCACATCTGTCATTAAAAGAGTTGCAAGCATCTGCCAAAAGAGTAGCTGATTGCAGAAAAGAGTTAATCATGACAGGCTTAAAAACATTTAATTCAAAATTGCCCATCGATCCTGACACGGTTATTGTGGTGTCATTCCCCATCACTTGCGCACACACCATTGTCAAAGCCTCAACTTGTGTGGGATTTACCTTACCAGGCATAATTGAAGAGCCAGGTTCGTTTGAGGGAATGGTTATCTCCCCAATTCCAGAACGAGGACCCGAAGCCAACCACCTGATATCATTTGCAATTTTCATAAGGCTCACCGCCAATTGCTTTAATGCTCCGTGACTTTCCACCAGAGCATCATTAGCAGCCAATGCTTCAAACTTATTGCTGGCAGTTACAAACGGCAAACCTGTTAAGTTAGCAATAGTTGCGGCCACCTCTTCAGAATATCCTTTTGGAGTATTCAGTCCAGTGCCTACAGCACTTCCTCCCATAGCCAATTCAGACAAATGGACCAAAGTGTTTTTAAGTGCTTTCACTCCATATTCCAATTGCGCTACATATCCAGAGAACTCTTGTCCCAAAGATAAAGGTGTTGCATCCATTAAATGGGTTCTACCAATTTTTATTATTGCACTGAAGTCCTCCGACTTCTTAGCCAATGTCTCTTTCAATCTTTCAATAGCAGGAATGGTGTGTTCCATCAATTTTTTATATGCTGCAATGTGCATAGCAGTTGGGAAGGTATCGTTTGACGATTGCGACATATTAACATCATCGTTGGGATGAATAAACAGGTTGCCATCGCTCAGTTTATTGCCTTGCAACACATGTGCCCTGTGAGCAATCACCTCGTTGCAATTCATATTCGTTTGTGTGCCTGAGCCTGTTTGCCACAATACCAGTGGGAATTGATCATCTAACTTCCCTTTTATTATTTCGTTGCAAACTTGTGCAATCAAGTCAGTTTTCTCATTTTCCAACAAACCAAATTTGTTATTGGTGAGTGCCGCTGCTTTTTTTAAGTAGGCAAACCCGTAAATTACCTCTAATGGCATGGAAGCATGAGGCCCAATAGGGAAATTTTCGAGTGAGCGTTGAGTTTGCGCTCCCCAATATTTATCTGCTGGTACTTTAACATCGCCCAAAGTGTCTTTTTCTACTCTATATTCCATACGATTGTATTTTAATTTACTATTAATTTCAAATTTATTGTTATGTAGTATCTGTCAGAAAAGCCTTTGTTTTTAAGTCTTTAATAAGAAAAAGATATAATGACCCAGTGCTGCATCCCAACTTTTGTTGACAATAAAGTAAGGCTCTATTTATTAACATAAAAAGAGGGTGGAATGTTTCTTATATATGAAAAGAAACATTTTTGTTGTATTGCAAATACCAATCATAATTAAATATCTGTCTGCGGATAAAAAACTCTATTTACTTATTTTTGTTACACATCAAACTATAAAAACGTTTATTTCGAACCATATATCACAATATACGGCGACATCAACCTGCTTTTTACTGGCAACAGTTTTGAAAGATAGCTTAGCATCTTTATATATTTTCTTTTATTCATATTCTGAGGCTTTGGTTCTAACCACAACATAGGTTTACCTATATAATCGACTTCTGCGTTATTTAAATCAAACCCTTTCACAATCTCCCTTAGCTTCTTAATTTTCATTGAATCAAGATTATGACTTTCAAGATTCTCCTTGTCGAATATTTTTTGTACATACCCATTCAATCCAAGAAAATTTGGAAGTAAAATGAGCAGTTGTCCGTTATCTGAAAGTAAATCAACATGTCGTTTAATCACATTCTTGGTATCTAAAAAATGCTCTACAAAACCTGCAGAAAAGACGATGTCATACTTTCTCTCTGAATTGAAGGTGAAAAAGTCTGACTTGATACACTGAATGGTGTCTGGAGGTATGCCGTTCGCTTTTTCGAAATTATGTACAATGTCTTTATTTATATAGAAATCAAGTAAAGTTACATCTTTTACGCCATGCTTGTAAAAATAAGAAGCAAACACGCCCGGAAACCCACCTATCTCAATAAAACTATTGCCTTTTGATAAAGAAGGCATATATTTTTTAAAAACAACCTTTTCAGGAACTTGCTCAAATTTGTAATTACTCCAGTAATTATCCCAGTAATTCTTATCCGTAATATTATTATCCATTCACATTGCTAATTTAACATATCAACAAATATAAGACGAATAGTTGAGTTTTATGTTGTATAATTGCGTAAATTCTTTTACGCTTTATGAATAGTGTGTCGTAAAGCGAAAGAATTCTTTTCTCGCAAAGACGGGAAGACGCAAAGAAGAATAAAAAAAGATTGCAGTAATATCCAACTTTCTGATTGCTCGCAAGCCAATTGCCAATCGGAGCGAGTAACAAACTGCCCAATCATGAAATTGCACAGACGCTCTCACGAGCGTCACTTCTCAAT
This sequence comes from Dysgonamonadaceae bacterium, assembly GCA_028708095.1. Lineage (GTDB taxonomy): Bacteria > Bacteroidota > Bacteroidia > Bacteroidales > Dysgonomonadaceae > UBA2632. The sequence goes on along the minus strand of JAQVZQ010000049.1, from coordinate 3,381 downwards.
CAGCCAAGATACTTTAATTTTATCACCTATTTAATAAGCCCTGCTCTGGCTGGCACAATTAAATTTCTTTGTATGAAGAAATTAACTCGACCTATATTCTATCAAAACCTCTTCCCAATCGAAATACCAACCCGTGAATAAAGAGAAACATCGTCGTAACTCTTATCGAAGATAAAATTACGTCCCATCCCCGCATATAATTCACCTGTCCAATTGTTTTTAGATAAATACTTCCAACCCACTGCCAAACCTAAGCCAGTTGTAAACATGGAATCAGCAACCCAATCATAATCATTCTCTATTGTCGTATCATACCTATTAAAATTTTGTGTGCCGAATGCTGCATTGGCTTCTAAGAAAAACCCCGTTGCTGGTTGTTGTGTATTACGACCAAAGAACCACCTCAAGAAAGGTGTTGTTTTAAAATTGTAATCATCACCAGTGGACGTATCAAATCCAAATCCCACGGCTGCACCCACACTCATATCTTCGCTCAAAATATATTCGTAAGACACTTCAGGAAAAGCCACGAACACACTGCTGCCCAGATTGAGTTTTAATTCATGACGGTCGGTCAACTCCAAGTTCTCTTGTGCCTTTATGCAAAACAGACTGGTGAATATAAAAACAGAAAGAATTACAATGTTTTTTTTCATGCGGTTGTGTTGTTTGTTTATAGTTTATAATTCGTTTGATTATTCAATATAATTTTATTGTGCTCAAAGATAGAGAAACAATTCTTTGGCTGTATACGTGATGTTTCAATATTTACATGAAAACTTTTTTTCTTTTGAGAAATAGATTTTAAAGTAATTCACTGTTAGATCTTTATCAGTATATTTTATAATTTAGATTTGTCAAAAAGCTTTTTATATATTTCGTTACGTTTTGCATTCTAACTAATATCTTATTTACATTTTGCTGTGCGATTTTCTATTGTTTATTTTCTCAACTTGTTAAGTTGAGAAAGATAAATCAAGCGCATAAGAACGTTCTGTGTTCACAAAAGCATAAATAGTTAATTATATATAGCGTACAAATAATTAGATAGGGTTAGGACGTGGTGATTTGATTTTCGGCTTACTCAATATTCGGATTGTCATGTTACAATCAAAATAGCTTGGTTGTGGAAATACAATAAAATAGAAACATAGCTTATCTCCATTTTCACACTCATATAATTTAGCGATTGAAATAGCTTAAAATTACCGCCTTTTGTTTTTAATCAAAATCGTTTCCCATCTTTTCTTTATTTCATTTTTCCACAGTTTAACGACTTAACGACAAGCAAATTAACTGTCAATATGTCATAACTTCACATTGATGACATTACTACTGCACCCTAAAACTATACCAATAAATAGGAGCAAAAGAATATTCAATAATAAAACACTAAAAAAATGCTCCTAAAATACACGAGCTGTAAGCTAACCTCATATTTAACGTATAATGAAGCCATTGCAAAAAATATATTGCGACTATTTTCAAACACTAAACAATGTTAATGCGCAAATAGTCCTAACTTATGCACAAATAATGCTAATATGATGCGTGTTTAATAAGTAATTTTACATCAAACGGTAAAGTCAATATCTGAATAAATATAGTGCGATTTTGTTACAATTAAAACGATGACAAATTGACAGGATTATTATAAATGAACTATTGTGAACTGAAAATATAAAACAAAAGAATATAAGTCAAGAGTAACAACTAAGCAACCCCGATTACGCTATAACAATACTAACCATTAAAAAAACAAATAAAATGAAAAAGCATTTATTATTCCTATCACTATTAATTATGCTCACTTGTAGTGCAAATGCACAGTTGAACTTAAATAGACTTGGTAATAAAGTAAAAGAACAAGTTGAGAAGAAAAAAGACCAAGTGGAAACGGAAACACAAGCAGAACAAGCTGCGGAACCAAGCAACGCAAAACAGGAAGAAGATGAAAGAGGCAAGTACAATTACAAAAAAACATATAAGCCCAGTGCCAAAGCACTTGCTGCCGACCCAAAGGCTTCTGACCAAACTGTAGAAGCTATGTACACAAAATCGATAAGTGAAATACACGCAGCTTACGAACAGTTTGATCCTGAATTATTTCCATATCAGCCTTACTATAACTACAAACAGTTTTACTATTTACACGATGATAAAGAAGAAGAAATTCGTACTGGACAGTATACTTCAATAGTGATGAATATAGCGAAACTGCCTGCTGGAGATTTTTACTATATGCCATATACACCTATACAAACACCTGATGGTGAAGCATTGGTAACATACGACGAGTTTTTTAGAAATGCTTGGACAGCACTTTTTATTGCCGACCCACTCAGCCCTTGGACATTTCATAAATATGTAAATGTGCTTATGTTTGAGAATCGTATGTTTGAGATAAAATATACATACAAGATGTCTGACGCAGAGAAAGGAATTGTTAATGCAGAAACTGGAGCATTACTATTTGCGCCTTCAGAAGCAGCTTATACACATGCTCAAGATAGCAGAAAACTACTTGCTCTATCCTTAGCACGTAACGAAGTAACAATAGATTATCTGCGTTATTACCTCAATGAGTTATTCCAACAGTGCAATGCAGAAACTAATCCTGTGTTGAAATATATATTGTATTGGAAAATAGATGCTATTATGGTGAATGTATTTACAAAACACAAAGATTATGACGCATCAAATGTTGCCAATCGTAAAGTTGAAGCATCTTATGGTGCTTTAGAATCTCAAAGGTTTGATATTGAAACCAATGCACGCATGCACAGTGCTGAAACTGTTGAGATACCAAAAGGCGTTCAAGTTGATAGCAATACATCGTCAAAAATCAATGCTATGGCGCAAAAACAGTTTGGAGATGAATTTGTAAAAACAATATTTTTAAGTAGTAATTGGTCCGAGTTTAAAGAAGATAAATATCCTTATCGTGTTATGCACTTAAGCATACCAATAGCTGTTATTGTGAAAAGAGGTGGTAAGTATTTAATGAATTATTATGATGTTACCAGAAGTCCAAGTGGAGGCAATTGGCATATGATGGTGAAAATGGGCTCAAGTTTTGCGCCCATAAAATATGAATAATATCTACATATCATGGTGGCACGACAACTGAAAAACTGAGTGTTCTTTTAACCTTTCATCTCAGTCTTAATGTTCTAAACAGATACGTAATTTATTGCGTATCTGTTTTTTATTAAAGCATAGAACAAGCTTGTTGTATAAATTGATTTCTAATCTCAGAACTCCTGACCCATCATCATTCTAAATTGTCGCTGATTTATAAATCAGCCTCATATTAGTACCAGGAAATACGGTTTGAGTGTCGGTTAATAAATTGCATATTTCTTCTATTGCCCGATTCTC
>JAQVZQ010000343.1 GCA_028708095.1 Dysgonamonadaceae bacterium | reverse complement strand
TTCCTATAATCTGATTTATAACAGACGTATTTGTCATGTACTTATTTATCCGTATCAACTATAAAAAAAATAATTACACAGCAACATCAGTTTTGCTGTGTAATTAATACTTTAGTTTAAATGCTTTCTGAGAATGTGTATTGTGAAAACATTTATTATAATTTCATCTCCCAGCCTTTAGCGTATTTTCTACTCCATAATTTTGACGCTTCTTTGTTTTTAAGAATATGTCCATTCACTGGATTAGTTTTAAGCATGCTGTTTGTTCTTTGCGAAATGTTGCCTAACAAGGCTAATGTTGAACTAATAGCACCTACATTGATGTCAGCGGCTAAAGGTGTGCCTTTTCTGATACCATCTAAAAAGTTACTGAAGTGAAATGAATCTAATTGTTGGCTAGGGTTCATTGTATCGCCTTCTTTGAATTCTATATCACTCTTAACGTCTTTAATTAAATTGTTTTTTAAATCGTAAACCTTGTAAGTATTTCCTCCACCTAAAACTATTGCACCTTTTTCTCCATAAAAAGCAGCTCCAACAGATGCACCTTCAATATTTCTACCATTACAGCTACGTCCTTCCCAAGAAATCATTTTGCCGCCACCAAACTCAAAGTTGATAGTCTGCGTATCTGGGAACTGCCAATCATCCTTGTACCAATAACGACCTCCACTGGAACTTACTTCTGTTGGGAATGATAAATCCATGCCCCAACGAAGAATATCTATAAAGTGAACACCATTATTACCAGACTCCCCTGTACCCCAATCGTATAGCCAATGCCAATTGTAATGTAGATAGTTGTCTTTATATGGTCCAACCCGTGGTGCAGGACCTTGCCATAAATCCCAATCTAACCATTCAGGAACTGAAGTAACATTTCCAGTACCAATAGATGGACGGTTATTAACATACCATGCCTTTCCAAAATAAACTTCACCTATTGTGCCATTTTTAACCTCTTCAACTGCCTTGATTACATTTGTCCATGATCTACGCTGCATTCCTGTTTGAATAACGCGATTATATTTAGGAACTGCCTGCATTAAAATTTCATTTTCAGCAGGATTGTGAGCAGTTGGTTTTTCTAAGTATACATGCTTACCCGCTTTAAGTGCCATAAGTGCACCTGGTGCGTGCCAATGTTCAGGAGTTGCAACAATTACTGCGTCAAAATCTTTTGATTCAAGAAGTTTTCTAATATCTCTCTCTTCTTTGGGTGTATTGCCAGTAATATCTTTTATTGCCTTAACACATTTAGCTATCGCACGACTATCCACATCACATACGTGACTTATTTCACACCCCTTTTCATCTGCAAAGCCCTTTGACAATGCGGTGCCTCGTGCATTAACACCAATAGCTGCCATACGAATGCGGTCATTCGCACGCACTATATTTTTATAGCTCTTTGCTCTAAAACTGGGTAATGCACTCCCCATTGAAACTGCAGCAGTACCTATTGCTACATTTTTTATAAACTCTCTTCTTGTACTCATATCTGAAAAAATTATATGTTATTATTCTTTATATCAACTTCCCAAAAGTAATCAAAAAATGACATTATACCATTTCTTATTAGCGTATATATGTCATCAAATAACGCAATTAACATAATAAATAAATTATTCGCTTGATTTAAGGTCAAACACTACCATTTTAATTCTTATTTTTGTCAGACGACAAATCTAATAATTTATTCGATGATTAATAGTAAAATCTCCTTGAATGTACAATCAGAAATAGATAAACTTGAAGCTGTGCTTCTTCATTACCCAGGAGCAGAAGTGGAGAATATGACTCCTAAAAATGCACAACGTGCCCTCTATAGTGATATATTGAATCTATCTATCGCACAAAAAGAATATAAACAATTATACGGCGTGCTCAACAAATACACAAAAGTAATTGAGGTTCGTAATTTACTTACCGATTTTCTGAAAGACAGTGTTCAAAAAGAAATTTTGGTTAGAAAGATATGCATGACTGAAAACACAATGAGTTATTTAGATTTTCTAATGCAACTTTCTGAAAAGGAGCTAACACGGGTGTTAATTGAAGGATTGCCCTCACGGGTAGATACACTCACTGATTATCTGAAAGATGATTTTTATGCATTGCTCCCTCTATACAATTTTTACTTTACAAGAGATCCGGGAGTTGTAATCGGGAATAATTTATTGGTGTGTAATATGGCGAATAAAGTTCGCACAAGAGAAAGTTATATAGTTGACGCAATTTTTGGCAATGATAAGTATTTTGACACAAACATTATAAACGCCACCAATTTTATAGGCGATCCATCCTTGCCAATGAATATTGAAGGTGGTGATGTCTTAATTGTCAATAAGGATATTTTACTTATAGGCAATGGTAGTCGCACTAGCAGTGGTGCAATTGATAGTTTAATTTTAAACCTTTGCAAAAAGGAATTTGGTAGGAAACATATCATTGTGCAGCAATTACCACATTCACCGGAATCTTTTATTCACTTGGACATGGTCTTTACATTTCTCGATGCAAATATGGCAATGGTTTACAAACCTCTAATTCTAGACAACAACACCTATAAAACCATACATATCCAGATTGACAATGGCAAAGTTTCAAAAATTGCTACAGTTGCAAACATTCCAACTGCACTTATAAAATTGGGTGTTGATATAAAACCAATCATTTGTGGTGGAAATGCAGATGAGTGGGATCAAGAAAGAGAACAATGGCATAGTGGAGCTAATTTTTTATCTATTGCACCAGGCAAAGTAATGTCATATGCTCGAAACATTCATACACTTGAGGAGTTGGATAAAAACGGTTTTGAGATAGTAAAGGCTGAGGATGTTATAAATGACAAGTACAATTTAAATACCTCAGGCAGGTGTGTAATAACTATAGATGGATCAGAACTCCCACGTGGAGGTGGTGGAGGGAGATGTATGACCATGCCATTGAGAAGAGAAAACTAAAACAGCTTTTGCATTTGAAAGCCCCGTTTTTTTACCTTTTTTCATCAAAGACTCAAATTTGAAACAAAAAGCATAATGTTTTTTTGCGAAACAAATAATGGGGTTAATTGACGTGAACTATCAAAAATAAGAAATTGAACATCGAATTGAACAAACATTTAGGTTGTCTCAGTGTCGAAGTCAGGAGAAAAGTATAATAAGCACTTACAATATCTGTTTTATTTCGTTCAAAGTTTTCACACAATAGGTAGGAATAAAACCTTTTGGATGAAGTTCTTCAGGATTGAACCACAATTGATGAATGCCACTATTGTATGCACCAAGGATATCTGCATCCCAACTATCTCCAATCACTAAAGTCTCGTCCCGAAGTGAATGTGTGTTTTTTAAAGCATAAGTAAAAATATCAGGATGAGGCTTGTTGATTCCAGCATCATCTGATAATATTACTTTATCGAAATAAGGTTTCAACCCAGAATTGTTTATTTTCTTGTATTGTACCTCCCTAAATCCATTTGAAAGAATATGCATATTGTATTTCGGCTTCAAATACTCCAGTAGTTCCATTGTACCATCCACAAGATTTGTTTTGAATGTGGTTCTCTCTAAAAAATCATCACTCAGTTTTTTAGCGTACGCTGGATCATTAATACCAAACTCTCTTACCCCAAGTTGAGCATTTTTCCCCCAAAAAACACTAAAAGCAAAGAATTTCCAACTATTTATAAATGCAATCGCCTGATTATCAAGGGTAGATTTTTTAAAGTGGCTCTGTAGTCCCAGAATTCGTTTTGTAGAT
>JAQVZQ010000342.1 GCA_028708095.1 Dysgonamonadaceae bacterium | reverse complement strand
TTGGTAAAAGCTATTTTCCTAATTTTAATGATGTTTTTTTTGTTCATCTTGTTTGATTTAAGATTAAAACACTGTCAATGATGTTATATATTTACAAATATACCTAAATTAACTGTATGCCTAAGCAATAATAGTGCATATTTTATACATTTTGTCTTACATTTATGTACATCATGCTTAATTGTCATGACAATGAACATGTTATAAAGTTGTTTCTGAAAACATTTTATACTTAAAATCATATCAAACTGTCCTTTTTGAAAACATTTCATACATAAAGTTATGGAGAATTATCGATTATTGAACATTTCATATTTAAAAAATGTTGAATCCGACCTAAACAGGACATTTTGATATGAATCAAGTATTGAATCAGGGGTCGATTAACTATTGATCCTCAAAACAATTATTAAATCAAACTTCAATTAACTATTTAACACCAAACCAATTGTTGAATTGAAAGTCAACTCACTATTTAATAACGAATCAACGGTTGAATCACGGTTTAATAGTGAATTGAATGTTAAAACTAGAGTTGAATCATCCATCAGTAGAACAATTAACCATGAAACAATTTGCTTTAAGTATCAACTGTGAACAAAAACAACCTCCTTAGTTGTCGGGATGTATCATTTGTTTATAAAAACAGTTTAAGCAGTAAGTCGATGGTATCAAAAGTTTATTTGAGTGAGTATCGCACAGCTCTGGAAAGACCAATTTTATACTAAAGCCATCAATCCATTACTATAAAGGTATGAATTGTGAATATTTACTACTGTTGTAAACGTGCGTAAGTATGAAAAGAGATTTGCTTGAGGTTTAATCATTTGCCAAAGGAAAAAAGTTTTATTTTGAGTGCTCATATTTAGAGACAAAAAAAGGATAAGCTCTTTAAAACTTATCCCTCAATCTATAAGATCGATTATTTCGTGTTATATCTTTTTATTCTCTATTTTAAACAGATTTTCGCCCTTTAAAAAAGCTAACTATAATCGCAATTGCTGCAACAACAAGAAGAATGTGAATAAGTCCACTTGCAATTTTCAATGCAAAAAGTCCAATACCCCATCCAATAACAAGTACGGCTGCTAATATTAATAATATACTTCTCATAATTTTATGTATTAAATTAATAATGTTAAATGTTTAAGAATTAACGTGCTGTTGAAAATTTAACAACCTGTTTTTTAATTTAGTTCATTCTTTGTTAGTAACCTCAATTTAATGAGGGTGAAAGTTTGCGAACTAATGTTCTGGATCTCAAATAAGCAAAGACAATCGAATGAGATTGTCTTTGTTGTCATACTTTTAAAATCTTCAAGCTAAAGCTTAAAGAGGTTTTCTTCCTTGAATTATTCTAATGAGAATGGCAATAACTGCAATTACAAGCAAGATATGTATAAGACCACTTGCACTGTAACCAATAAACCCAATTGCCCAACCAATAATTAATAAAACTGCGATAATGTAAAGTAGATTTCCCATAATTTTTATTTTAATTAATTTCTGAATGTCTTTATAAATAAACACGAATATAGATATTTATGTTCATGGATGGCGATTAAACTTTTGCAATAATGGAAATGAGGATCCTTGAAACTGTTGCTAGAAAACAATTTGAGAGATTATCTTTTTTGTTTATTTTACCATTGAAGCACCTAGCTGTCGATTCTTATAATATATAAAAGCAAAAAAATAAGGTGTATCATGTCTTGTTACCATGAAATAAAGTGAACAAAAAAATAGTGTTTTTCATTGCTTCATTAGAGTAAGATAATATTTACACCCAAAGTAATTCTATTATTTAAAAGATTTTAGAATAAAACGTTTGCTTACATAAATGAAATTAGCGAAATTTATAATCCAGTTATATTTTATAAACAGCCGTTGCAAACTAATTATGAATTAATTGTCTTATCTTGAAGCCTCTTTTGGATTAGAAACATTATATAGTCCAGAAATAATAGCTAGTACTTACCTAAAATAAATCGAAGATGAAGAAAAAGTTTTTTAATGCGAAAATTTATCGCAACGATGCAGCAACCGAAATGAATGTTGAAGATGGAAAAATTACTCATATCGGAACAAATTTGCCCAAATGTGAAGAAGAAATTGACCTGAAAGGTAAACTTATAATGGCTCCTTATGTGGATCCTCATTTGCATTTAGATTATGTTTATACATTATCTGAACTTGGACAAGAAGGAGCTGGTTCAGGTACTCTTTTTGAAGCTATCGAACTATGGCCCAAATTCAAAGAAACTTTGACGGTAGAAAGTGTAAAAAGACTTGCTCTTAAAGGAATTAAAGATGAAGTTTCGCAAGGGGTACAACACATACGTACACATATTGATGTTACCGATCCAAACTTCACAGCATTAAAAGCCATGTTGGAAATGAAAGAAGATCTAAAACATATTGTTGATATCCAAATAGTAGCTTTTCCGCAACAAGGGATGTACACTTATAAGGGTGGACGTGATTTGGTAGAAGAAGCCCTTAAAATGGGAGCGGATATTGTGGGCGGAATTCCACATTATGAACCTGCGAGAGAATTTGGAGATAAATCTGTTCATGATATCGTAAAACTTGCTTTAAAATACGATAAGCCTATCGATGTTCATTGCGATGAAACAGATGATACCCATTCACGTTTTGTGGAGTTATTAAATGCCCTTGTTCTGATGGAGGACTATGGCAAGAGAACCACTGCTAGTCATACTTGTTCATTTGGTTCGGCTGACGATTCTTATGCATTTAGAATGCTTGACTTATTCCAAAAAAGCAAGATGAACTTTATTTCTTGTCCTACTGAAAACGCTTATCTGCAAGGTCGCCAAGACACGTATCCTAAACGTCGTGGACTAACTAGAGTGAAGGAGTTTATTGAATATGGAATAAATGTTGCTTTTGCACAAGATTCAATCAACGATCCATGGTATCCAATGGGTAATGGAAACATGATGAATATTCTAGACAATGGGATTCACTTAGCTCAAATTATGTCGGCACAAGATGTAGAAACCAATTTTGATTTAATTACTTACAATGGAGCACGTTGTTTAAATCTTCAAGACACATATGGTTTAGATGTAGGAAAAGCAGCCAACTTTATTGTTTTGAACGAAACTACTGTATATGAAGCTATCCGCAAAAGAGTTGATGTGTTAGCATCAGTTCGTAATGGAGAATATTTATTTAAACGTAAAGAAACACAGTATGATGTTGAATTAAGTCTGTAATTATATTTTCAACTTTCATCAGAATTACAAAAATATCAACAGAAGGACAGTTATCAATCACGATAGCTGTTTTTCTTTTAATTAGACAGTAAAGATCAAAATGGATTTTGATTGTAAGTTGCATATTTGTATTTTTGCTAAATGGCTACAGATTGCAACAGTAACTACCTAAATAATCTGTATAACTATATACATAAAAGGTCATTAAAAAGAGTTGCTGAAAAATGATTGAAAAACTCCGAAATAGCGAATTAGATATATCTGAAAAAATACGTTCAGTTTTTCAATTGTCATATAAAGTTGAAGCTAAATTACTAAATGCCTTCGATAATTTTCCTCCCTTAAATAGACCTATCGAAGATTATGTGGATAGCAATTCAGAGTTTTTTGGTTATTGGATAAATGAAGAGTTAGCTGGAGTTGTTGAAATTTGTCATGGTGATAGCTATACACATATCAGAAGTCTAGTGATAGATCCACTTTATTTCAGACAAGGGATAGCAAGTGAGTTAATTGAATTTGTTTTGAATAGATTTGATACA
>JAQVZQ010000341.1 GCA_028708095.1 Dysgonamonadaceae bacterium | reverse complement strand
CGGCAATATTTTGTAGCTGGTTAATAATTCCTGAATTAATAGAATCCATTACTGAAGTAAACTCATCCCAAATGATAATAATTCCATCTGCTTTCTTTTGAGCTATAACCTCATTATTGACTTCAACAAGCCATTTCGTAATGTCTGAATGGGAGAAGTGAACACCCTCTTTATTTAGAGTGCCTTCAATTACATGAAAGAAATCAATATCATAAGCATTTAGTTTCTTTAAAATGTCAGTTTTGGTTGTAACATAGATACTCAGTTCATCATGCTTTTTTATAAGTAAATCCCAATCTATTAAAGGGCTATTTACCTTTTCAATCAATCTGTCAAAATCACTGGTTGTCACAATGCCTAAATCTCTAAAACCAGGTGAGGTTCTTACAGCTTTTTCAATTTGCAAAGCAAATGTTCTGCTATTTGAAATGCTTCCCAATCCTTTTAAAACTATAGGCATTAATTTATTTTTGCCTCGATAGTTCTTCAGTTTTGATTTTAAACTGGAATCATCAATATTCTCATCAATATAATTTTCAACCTCTGCATAATCATCAAATAGCATATGCTTAATCACAGAAGCGGCATGACTTTTCCCTGTGCCAAAAGTACCCTGAATCCAAATTGATTTTCTTAAACTCGGCTCGCTTGTATCAATAGCTGAAAGTGTTTTTCGCAAAACCTCATAAAACTGATCGTTTGGAATAAACTGTTTCCAATAGTTAACGGTCTCGTTTTCAATATTAAATATAGGGTGAAAGTACTCCTGCAACCCAATGATTTCTGAATATTTCATGATGCCACTATTTTTCGAGTAAAAGTTTAAGTACTTCGGTATAGGTTAAATCTTCGCGTAATGAGATATTGTCGAGTCCCATTACTAAATCTACTTTTACAATTCCGTTTTTATTTTCCTGTAATGTTCTCAATATGTTTTGGAATCGTTCTTTAGACACTCCAAACTCCTTGTAAATGCCTTGCTTTTGTTCGGGTGCGTATAATTCGGAAACGGTCAAATTATTGCGGTTCTTGCTGTTGGCGTAGCGATAAAGCGAATAAGCTACAGAAATTGAATCAATGTTTTCATAAGGTTTTTTGATAATTATATCAACAGCATTTCCTTTTTTCTTTAATTGACTGAGTTCTAAAACACTACCCAAAGAGCTTTCATCAAATGTATTGAGTAAGGCACCTAATGGATTTTTGAGAGTGCCAGCGCCATAATTGGGATAATCATTTTGAAGCATTGCTAACAGTTCATTTTTTGAGTATGACCTATTATAAAGAACATTACCAACATACCAATTTGTAATGGTTGAATTATAAGCAAGATTTATCCAAATAATCTCCCAAGTGAAATTTGTTTTATGCTGATAAACTTCTTTTAATAAGATTGCTGTTTTGCTTGATTTTTTATCTGTTCGATTTAGTAAATCGGCATCTCGAAGCCAATGTGTTAAAGCGGGAATCATTTTTGTTCCTAAATCGTTATTCCCAGTTTCAAAATAATTTTCAATATTCTGAAAATACTGGCTAAGCCATTTTTCTCGTAGACCAAATGTCGAATATTTGTCAATACCAGATGATTTCATATTTGATGAATTTTTAATGTTTCCTTCGGATATATTTATTGATTTTGCCAATAAACAGCCCTTTTCACTAATTTCAGAACACCTACCACAATGAATACATTTATTGGAATCAATACTAACTTTAGGCTCCACTTTTAGAGCTCCAGTAGGACATTCTATTTCGCATGCTTCACAATGGGTGCAATAAGTTGTTTTGTATAATACTTTTTTAATTTTGCTAATTAATATTGGATTCTCACTTATGTTTTTAAATACAATAATTTGTTTGATATTTTCATCCTGTATGATGGTAGTAATATTTACAATAACAGGGAATTTATCAATTAGTATTTCTCCAGAAATAATATCGTTTGTGTAACTAAAATTAATAAAGCCTAAAACCTTTAACCATTCAGTAATTTTTTCTTTAGGATTGGTGAGAATTACCTTAAATTCAGGTTTAAACTGAATAAAATCTATTCTTGAAGTATTTGAATTATTTAATTTGCCTCCTGCTCTTTTTTTCCAGTTGCCTTCTTTTATGTAGTTAAGCTTCTTCTCTTTGCTCTCAATCCCTATGGTATCCGTTTGATCAAATATTATATCTATGAACTTATCAATTTTCTCCGGATACATTTTTTTTACTATATGTTCGGACCACTCTGAAGAAAATGGACATATTGTGCAACCAACTCGCGATAAACCATTTCTATAACCAGAATTAAATGGCAAATTTCTACTAAAAAGATATAAATATATTTCAGTAGCACTCCAATCAAAAATTGGTCTTGCATTTATTACATTGTTATGCTTTACCCCTTTCCCAATTCGTGCATATTTTTCTCTGGCATTACTTTCTTCCGCCCTAACACCTTCAAAAACAAGAACATTAGGCTGCTTCCCATTCCCTTTTATATCTTTTAATAATTTGTAAAGAGGGGCTGTTTTTGCTACTGTGCAACACCATCTATTAAGTCGACTTGGTGCACCAAACTCACCCCAATTATCAATAATATTTTGATGGTTTCTTGATAAATGAAATTTCAGTTCTGGATACTGTTTGGTGTAAATTTGTTTTGTCAATTGATAGATTTCAATTGAAGGAGGGATTTCCATTCCAGTATCAGAATAAATCACCATAAAATCATCTGGAGGTATCACGCGGCTTACAAGGTCAAGAGTGACCTGAGAATCCTTTCCGCCACTAAAGGAAGCGATAAATTGGTCAATCTTGGTGTTCAGATAAACAGTTTTGTTGTTTTCTTTTGCCAAATCAAGTGGCATAATATCAAAACTATCACAGTCTTGCTTTACAACAGCATGTTTAATTTTTGTGTTTTTTTCATGCATTTCAGCCAGCAATGCCCAGTCAACTTCTTCATTTGCTTTAGCTTTGCTTCTTATTTTCTTGAGACTATAAGTGCGATAGGTTTGTTCAATAAATTCAATGGCTTCCTGTTCAAGTAAGAAAAGTAACTTTTGATTTTTTTCAACTACCTTATTAATGTTAATAGGCTTTAGTCTTAATTCTTTCCCTACTTCTGAAATTTCAATTATCGGGTCGTCAAATATATTTCCGCCTTTCACTTCAGCAACTAATTCCCCTTTGTAGTAATATCTCCTATCTAAAGCCCATAATAACGGATCATTTGATTTTTGATATCTCCATTTAAAGTTTTTATTAAAGCCAAGCAAGTTCAATTCTTCATGAAAAACAGGACGGGGTGAAACATTTAAGGCATCACCGTTTCCGTTTGTTGTGAGCAAAACTCCATTAATATCTTTGTCCCAGACTACTCTAAACATACAAGTTAAATTAAAAGGGTCAAAGATACTAAAAGGGTCGGCAAGATTGCACTCTTTGACAAAGCTTTGGTTTCAGCGTTGGCTCGTGGGGCTTTGGCAATGTGTGCAATGAGGGGTGGTAGAATTTCAAAATTTTTGTGCGGTGGGTAAAAAAAATTAAAACACTGTCGGGTTGGCAGTGAGTGTCGGGTTATTTGTCTGTCAGTTTCGTTTTTCATTTCAAGTTTAATATTGCATTTTCATTGTCAATTTGCTGTGTCGTTGTCATTTTTCCGCTTGTGCATGACGGTTGGTACATGTTGTCGGGGCGGATTTCGAAGAGCGTTCCTGTCCGAAGGACACGGAACTGCGATGCGAGAATCCGCAGTTGGCGAACCACCGAACCCCGCCCTGCAATATGTACTGTGTTATG
>JAQVZQ010000340.1 GCA_028708095.1 Dysgonamonadaceae bacterium | reverse complement strand
ACTGCATCCGCAAGCCTAACCATAAAACAACCAGCTAGATCTTTGAGCCTTTCCAAAAAAGTTGCGAAATTAGAATAGCCTGCTAACAGATATTCATTAAATGAGACCACAGGCTCATGAAAGATATAAACAATTCTTGTCCTACCAGTCTTAAACTTAATCATGTATTTTAGGTTTGATAGACTAGGGAACGTAAATATTGCGAGGTCGGGATTATCTATTTTGTTTTTTCCTTCTGTCATTACTCTGCCTTCTCGTGGGAGGAAATCAGAAAAACGTTCATTTACGAAATAATAAGACTCGTACCCCAAATCTTCACATTGTTTATAACTTGCTACAAGGTGTGACACATGACCGGGATTAAACTTTAGTGATATTATTAGGGCTTTTTTCATTATTATGAATCATTAAATCATACAAATCAATATATTTCCGAAATTGGATGTCTGAATTAAAACACTCTATTATGCGTTTCCGACATTTTTCACTTGTTCTTTTTTTATTCTCTTTACAATTAGAGACAATAGCCATAAGCTCGGAAAAAGAAGAAATCACATACCCCGTTTCACAATTAACGATATCCTCACCAGCAGTACCTTTATACACTACAGCAGGAGTCCCACAAGCCATCGCCTCCGCCGTTACGAGCCCAAATGTAACTTCTCTCGAGACATTTAAAAGAATATCAGATGCAGAATATAATTCAACTAATTGCGTGATATTGTCAGTTTTACTGACACCAATAATATTTATTGGTATAGTTTTTAATTGATTCTTATCAAGCCCAACCATAATAATTTGAGTGTCTTTAGGTATCATACGACTCAATTGGATAATATCATCATATCCATTAGCATCTGTCCATCTAGCGGCAATAGTTATTATCGTTTTTTTTGTCCAGTCAATACTTTGGTATAATTTAGAATGTTCTCCGACAAAAGGTTTAAAAATATTAATATCAACACCATTGGGTATCGTATATATTTTATGCACTCCAAGAATTGAGGCCCGAGTATAGTTACTAAGCCAATCAGAGACAGGTACAAAAGTGATTGCGTCATCACTAAACTGATTAATTGCGTCTCGTTTTATTTGCCAATTTCTTTTTGAATTATCTATTATTGATTTAGGATACTGGTTTATTCTATGGCAATGTTCGCAACCATACTTCCATTTATTGCAAGAATTATTAATATAAGCACAATGACCTGTCATAAGCCAAAAATCATGAAGTGTAATTACTGTTGGTATCTTTTGATTTGCTAGAAAATCGAATAAAATCTTGTAGTTAATATAATACCCGTGAATATTGTGAATATGAACGACATCAGGCTTAATCTTCTTAATTTCTTCAATAAATACTCGAGTAGCTCTTTTTGAGGCAAGGCCATGAGCATCGAATAATAAACTTATAATATAGTGGCAATATTCATCAAATTTTGAACCTATTTGAATCGGCACCATCCCAGTTTCCCCTAAATAGCGACTTCCGTGAGCAATAAAGCATTCCCATCCACATTGTTTAGCATAGCTTCCAATTATTTCGGCAATCTTACCAGTAGAGCCAACGCCAAGGCATGTGTCTATTTGCAGTATTTTTGGCATTACTATCTTATTAATTTATCTTTTTCTATAGTAAACATAATCTTTCCGCCAAATTTATACAACCATTTGTTATTGTTATATTGATTTTTGGAAATTAAAATAACTTGATATTTAATAGATTATCAAGATTTGTTTATATTTATTTTAATGGCTTTAATCTATTCCTTTGATCAAACTATGGTTCCATTGCGGGCGGATGGTCTTTCCATTCTCATTATACCTTTCTCCTATACCATTTTCATCGAAAACGACATACTAGTATGACATGTCCTTAACACAATGGGTACAAACTTAATTTATAATTATATTATTATATTTTTATTATGTTTCTTTTATATCATCAAATATTTTATTAGCAATCCTGCTATACAAAAACTGGTTTGCATCATCAGAATCAGCATTTGCTTTCAATTTGTTATAATGGGAGTTGTCTGAAAATATTTCTGTTAAAACCTTCTGATAATATTTAGATGTATTATTTTCAAAAAACAAGCAGTTTTCGTTTATATTTATATGTTCAAAGCCATTAATTCTTGTAAATGCCGTAGGGACTCTCGAGGCAACGGCTTGCTCCCACATAACAGAATGTAAACCAGGGAATGCCACAAGGTCGGCAGCATAGAAATATTGATACACATTTTTAGAAGGTATCCAACCTATATATATCACCTTGTCTGATTGCAGCTGATTGAAAACCGGTTTCATCTCATCTACGATCGACCCAAACACCAGTATCTTGATACTAGGTTTTTTTATGTCAATTACAGCTTTAACAAGTGAATGTATGTTTTTCAGTCTATCAATTTTTCCACCAGTCACAATCAAAAAATCCTCTTCCATTACATTATACCGACTTCGAATTGATTCCCTGATAAGTTTTCTTTCATTCAAACACATAACTTCGTCATCAGCACCCATTGGCAAAAGATCAATTTTCCCCAATGGTACACCATAGACACAATTTAATATTCTGCACCGTTCTGGTGTTGTACCGTAAAAATGGTTTGACAACCATAACAAGTTTCTTACAATAATACCCTTAACTATGACCTTTGCCCAAATCTTTGTTATTAGGGTGTGCATACTATTGATAAAGTCAGTATGGTTATCAAATACAATTTTTACATTTGGATGCCTTTTTTTATACGTTGAAAGGTAGAGATAATTGGGACATTCTACACCATGTGCAAATATCAAATCTGGACGCTCTTGATTCAGTATTTTTCTTAGTCCGAAAAAAAGATGAACATGGCTATTGATAAAGAGAGGAAGCATCGGTCTCAATCTTATAACCTTTGTTCCATCTTCAAGGTTCTTACATCTGCATTTGTCTAGGATCACTTTGCCTGTTTTCTGGTCAAACCTACTGTATGTTGCAGCTATTATTGTAACATCATGCCCCGCTTTCCTGTGATATTTAGGAAGCATATTATCTTGATATGCGTACATTTCGTAGAATTCTCCACAAACGCAGATATGTACAATCTTCATTTTACAATCTTCCGTCAATTATATCTCTTGGCAGTAATCCCTTGACATCATAGATTACGCCACCGTCTTTAACGAAACTCTTAACATCAAGATCCAAGAATTGCTTGTGAGCAACTCCGAGAATGACAGCATCATACTTTTCTCCTGCTTTTAATTCGTTGGAGATATCAATGTCGTACTCTTGTTTAACAGCAACTGGATTTGCCCAAGGATCATAAACCATAATGTTGTTGGTGTACTCGTTTAGTGTATGACAGATATCAACTATTTTGGTATTACGAATATCAGGACAGTTCTCTTTGAAAGTGATACCAAGGAGAAGAATCTTTGCATCCTTCACTATCACACCCTTTTTGTTCATGCACTTGATTGTCTGTTCAGCAACGTAAGCGCCCATTCCGTCATTCAAACGACGAGCTGAGGACATAACGCGAGGGAGTACACCATAAACCTGGGCCTTCTGAATCAGATAGTACGGATCTACTGAAATACAGTGGCCACCCACTAGTCCTGGTTTCAGTTTGATAAAATTCCATTTGGAGGCAGCTGCATCGAGTACGTCCTGTGTATCTATGCCCATAGCGTTGAATATCTTAGCGAGCTCGTTCATAAAAGCAATGTTCACGTCACGCTGGCTATTCTCAATAATCTTACTTGCTTCTGCCACTTTAATTGATGGAGCTTTGCGAGTGCCATTCA
>JAQVZQ010000048.1 GCA_028708095.1 Dysgonamonadaceae bacterium | reverse complement strand
ACGTATGCAGTCGGTTATCATTTTATTGTTATTGAGGTTTCTTATTTAAAGTGTCTGATATAAAATTTTGTGGTGATCAAGGAAAATAATTAATAGTGCGAAAAGGAGAGAAAGATGATTTGTTAATCAAACTATTGAACCACACAAACGAACAGCATAAATTAACTATATACTTAATTTATGTAAGGCGAAAACATTCATTTCGGTTTAATATTTAATTCTCACTATTAATTAAAACGTGAATAATATGGTATCGAATGAATGATTGTACTAATACTCCTTATATTATTGACAAAAAAGCTCCTAAGGACACGACAAAAAGATAAAGCTTCACCACAACTTGACAAGATTTCTTTTCTAAACATTTCTTCAATGGAAGATTGCGTTTTCATCTCTTGTTCGCCGAATCTTCAACGGAAGAAATGATTTTTGTCTCTCTATCAGTAATTTTTTTCTAAAATCTGTCATCAAAGACACTTTATGCGACAATCTTCTACAGTGGATGCAAATTTTAATCGATAGATGAATCATAAACTTTGTAGGATGCAAAAATCAACATTTCTCACTCCAGTTTTTTGTGATGTACAATAAAATAGACTCTTGTAAAAGCAATCTTTATGTGAGTTTGCTATTTTCATCTGTTGATTTTATAATCTTCGGTGTAAAGTATAGTGTAAGACTTGATTAGGTGCTTTTACTATACGACGCTGGGTCATAAGATACAACGTTCCCGCACGAATCCTTTCGTGTGGGTTTCTTCAGAAAAAATTGCATGATTTACTAATGAAACAGAGAGGCATCCTCCTTTTCTGGATTACTTAATTTTGCAGAGCTTATTTGGCTTTAGCCACATTGAAACTGAAGATGTGGCTAAAACCAATCCGTGATTATTAGTGCTTTTATCCGTCGGTTAAAACCGACGGTAATGCAAGCAAATTGCAAATTGGCGCAAGCCGATTGTACGATTTGGATAATTATCAAGTCCAATAATAATTGTTTTTTTGTTTTAACAGAGCCATTTTGCTTTATCTCTCATTTCTTCACTTCAAAATATTTTTTAGGTGACGGATTAAATTTTCAACAGTTGATCATCCAATCCGTCGTCTGAAAAATATTTTTACTTGATTTAAACTTATCTCCAAGTATACTTTATGTATATTCTAAAACGAATTGTGTGGTCAAATTCACAACCTTTCTCCGAGACCTGTTAGCGAAGATGTATATGGTGTTTTTGAGTAAAACACGTATCAACAAATAATTTCGAGAGTTATTTTTTACTTTGAATGTTATCTCTTGTTGTAGGTCCATGAACAATCAACGTCCCATCATCTGTTACTTCCATTTCATCTATAAAGACTACACGGTTATCACCTGTTTCAGATGTGCGACCATGATAAACACATAGCATTTTATTATTGGGCGAAGTGGTGATTGAATTGTGTCCAGTTCCTGTAACAATTCCACCTTGATCAACATTCTTTTGAAGAACAGGATTGTTGTCAGCTTTTGTAAATGGCCCTAATGGATATTGAGATGTGGCATAACCCACTGCATAGTTCTCACCACCAAAAAAGTTGGCTGAATACATCATGTAATAGGTCTCTTTTTCTTTGAAAATGTAAGAACCTTCTGTCCAGCGACGATTTACCTCACCCGAAGTAACTGATCGGCTTTCCCATTCTGCCTGTTTATCGTCCATCGATACTGGTGGACGTAACAACAATTGAGGTTCACCAATAATTGCCGAAAAGTCTGGTTCCAACTCTACGCCATAAATCCAGCTTTCTTCAATTTCGTCAAACAATCCCTGATTGCGTGCCCAATCTGCGACTTCGCTTTCAACAGGATGTTTATAGCAACAACGAGAATAATAGAGATAAACCTTATCGTTTTCAAAAAGCAAGTTGCCATCGATAACGGGATAACCAGGATCAAAAATTGGTCGGTCGTATAGGTCTTTATAAGGACCTGTTGGTGAATCGGAAACTGCTACACCAATGCGAAAATTCTCTAACTCATTTGTGGGGTTTTCACGCCAGTCAGCACTGAATATCATGTAAAACTTACCTCCTATTTCATATAATTCGGGAGCCCAAAAGTTGGCAATGCTCCATGAACTATCTGTATTGCCCTGATATATTCTTCCTTCGTCGTCCCATTCCTTTAAATTGGTGGATGAGTACATTTTGAATCCATCTTTAACTCCACCTGTTCCAATCATATAATACATTCCATCAGTAGCTTTCAAGATATAGGGATCCCCAAACTCGACAGGAAGTGGATTGTTGAATTTGAGCCTTGCATCTTTTCTATTTGCATCATTGGATTGACAAGCATTCAGTAAGAGGCTTATAAATAAAATAAGGGTAATAAATTTAATTTTCATGACTTTTTTTACAAAGATAATGTTTGCATATTAATTATGAACAACTAAAAAGAATATGAGTAAAGCTCTCTCAGGATAGCTTGCTGCAAAGACATTTTTATATTTACTTTGATTGTACTGGCTCCTTCCCATATACATTGTTAAATACATTGGGGCTTTTATAAGGATAAGGGCGGACAGCATGTTTCATTTCCTTATGGGGTACAAACCAATTCTGATATATATCACATTTATTCTCTGCCTCTCCTCGTATTCCGATAGCAAATTGATATGCTCTAAAAGTATTGTTATAGATTTCAATATCTGTCCCAGCTATGATAGTTCCATAGTTCCGATCTCTCCCTCCGTGCATATCAAAACAATGACTTAAAGAAACTCCTAATTCAACATTATGCCGCGCAATATAGCTGCAACCAGGTTGACCAGTTCCTGCAATGGAGTGACGATTGTTATCAAATAGATTAAATTCAATAATGGATGAGGCTTTGCTATGACTTATTCCATACCCCAATCCATTATATTGGCAATGGTGAATGTAATTGTGGTGTATGTGATGAGAATCCCCATCTTTGAGTCGAATAGCAGAGTGTGAAAAGGCAGAAATGTCACAGTTATCGACTTCCAGTTTAGGGTACGATGTAATTATTCCTGTGGAAATTGGGAATTTATAATAATATTTATGTCGTGGTCCTCCAGGTTGAAAAGACTTGTGATGATGCGCCATATATCTTTTACCATTTGGTCCTTGAATACGTAAGCCTGTAATTCGCACATTTGGACCCAGAGCTTTAATCATCATCGGCGTTTTTAAAGCATCACTTAAAAGGATAGCACCTTTAGAATCTTTGTATCCCCGATTCCCTGCCAAAGTTACCCCTTCAGGAATTTCGAGAACAAACTGATCGATATAAATGTAGGTTGTTAAGTCAATCTCATTCTCGTCAGGTATAAATACGATTTCTCCTGGTTTTGCTTTAGAAAGAGCTTCAATTAATCCATCTAAGTCTTTAGGTTCGTAATCCCCTTTAGTGAAATGTTCAGAATAATTGAGACCGCCTCCCAATTGACCACTATCATTTGGCTTTGCACCATAAATCTGACCATTTATACTAACCCAAGTGTCCATTTGTGCACTCTGTGAATATCCAGCAATAGGTATCATACATCCCAGAAGTAAAGTAAAGAGCATAATCAGATTTAAGTGGAATCTGAAAAGAAGAAACGTGTAAGCTTTATTAATCATATTACTATTTTTTCTAAATTACAATCTATTTGGTCACTAAAAGTACTATTGTTTTTTATTTTCCAATACAAAATTTTGAAAAAATATTTCCCAAAATTTCGTCAGTGGAAATATGACCGGATATTTCTCCCAAGTGGAACATGCACTCTCTGATATCCTGTGCCAGAAAATCGTGTGATATACCAATATCTAATCCTTCACGAACCCTAATAATGGCAGTAAGTGCTTTAGTCAATGCTTGATAATGTCGCACATTGGTTACAATTACATCAGCTTCGCCAATTGATGGGATATGTGCTGCTTTGACCAAGAGGGTTTGTAGCGTTTGAATACTTTCTTGTCTCTTTGCAGAAATGAAAAGTCTGTCAGTTGCTATATCGTCAAGCAGATTTTTTTTGTTTAGCAGCTCTTCAGGTGAAAGCAAATCTGCTTTGTTAAACAAGAATATGGAATGCTTATCTTTTAGTTTTGGAACAATTGTTTTAGCCAACTCTTTTACCTTTTCATCGGCTGTAGTTAAATCAATAACCCATAACACAATAGAAGCCTGTTCAATTTTTTGGTATGTGCGTTTTATTCCCATCATTTCGATGGTGTCGGAAGTGTGACGAATACCTGCTGTGTCAATGAAACGGAAAGAGATTCCTTGTATGTTTATTACATCTTCAATTACATCGCGCGTCGTGCCGTGTATATCAGAAACAATGGCTTTCTCTTCAGCCAAAAGCAAATTGAGCAGAGTAGATTTACCTGCATTTGTCTCCCCAATAATAGCTACAGGTATTCCATGTTTAATAACATTACCCAAGCTAAACGATTGTGCCAATCTTTCTATTTCAGTTTGCACATGAGTTGTCAATTCCATGAGGGTTTCGCGATTGGCAAACTCCACATCTTCTTCAGAGAAATCGAGTTCTAACTCAATAAGCGATGCAAATTGCAATAGTTTATCACGCAGTTGTGCAATTTTATTGGTAAATCCTCCACGCATTTGATTCAAAGACACTCGGTGAGAAGTGGCTGAAGTGGATGCAATTAAATCAGCAACAGCTTCCGCTTGCGATAAGTCGAACTTGCCATGAGTGAAAGCCCGTCGTGTAAACTCGCCTGCTTCTGCCATTCTTGCTCCAGCCTCAATCAACAATTCCATCAATTTTTGTTGAATGTATACCGAGCCATGGCAGGCTATTTCAATACTCTCTTCACCCGTGAAAGAGTGTGGAGCATGAAAAACTGTTGCCAATACTTCGTCAAGCACAGTATCTTTTTCCATTATCTTACCAAAGTGAACCGTATATGGTTTCTGATGTGCAAGACTTTTATTGGTAGATGATTCAAAAAAAGTATCTACCAATGCAATGCAACCTTCACCCGACAATCGCACAACTGCAATCGCCCCCATGCCTGGTGGAGTGGATATTGCACAAATAATATCGTTGATGGATGGGTTTGTATCTCGGTTCATAAAAGGAATGAATGTTTGATTCTTAATATCTGAAGCTGCTGCCTCCAACAAATTCGCGTAGAAGTGATGTTGGGGGTAATTCTCTGTCGGTAATATAATTGAAATAAGATAGAAACTTCAATAATCTGTATGCTTCTGCATACTCGGGTGCTTTACGAGGCACTTGTTGCAAAATTGGTTCAACATGACGGCGTATTGCTCCTAACTCATATATCATAGCTGAGTTGAACATCACATCAGCATTTTCTTGATAAGGGAATATCCACTTATCTTCGCCTCTTCTCACGCTTTTCCAACGAGAGATGGTGTCCATTGCCGTATAGTTTCTATAGGTATAGTCGCGAGTCATGCGTCGCAATAAACGATTGTCCGAAGCTGGTATCCAGTTATGATTATCGAGTGAGATAGATGTCAACGCTGATACATATACCATAAATTTCTTTTCTTCGGGAATGTGTGCTGTCAACTCAGGGTTGAGTCCATGAATTCCTTCCACAATAAGAATGGTATTTGGATCAATTTTCAATCGATTATCACGGTATTCTCGCTTACCTGTTGTGAAGTTATAAGTTGGCATCTCCACTTCAACACCCTTCATCAACGCCAACATATCTTCTTCAAATCGAATTAAGTCTAAAGCATACAGTGACTCATAATCAAAGTCGCCAAACTCATCTTTAGGAGTATCTTCACGGTTCACAAAATAATCGTCGAGTGATATCCCTACTGGTTTAAGCATATTAACCAATAGTTGAATCTCGAGACGTTTTCTGAATGTGGTTTTTCCTGATGATGAAGGACCAGATATAAGGATTACACGTACACCCTCCTCATATCTTTTTGTAATTTGCGCAGCAATATCCCCTATTTGTTTCGATTGGTAAGCCTCAGCAATTTGAATAACATCCGAAATACGATTTACTTGTTTGGCTTTGTTTAAGTCCCCAACATTATTCAGTCCTGTCATTTTTAAAAAATGGAGGTGTTCGCGATAGACATCTAACAATTTGTCTTGCCTCTCAAAATCTTCGAGTCTATCTGGGGTTGTTCTATTTGGTATTTGTAGTAAGAAGCCTCCGTTGTAACGAATTATATCAAAAATTGTGATATACCCAGTTGAGGGTGTAAGACAACCATAGAAATGATTGATGTAGCCATCAAGCTCAAAGTAGCGCGAGTATAAAAAGTTGGAAGTCTCCAGCAAAAGAGCTTTGTCTTCCATGCGGTTTTCTCTAAAGAGTTTTACAACCTCATCCGTCTCTTCTTCGTGCGATATAAAAGGATAGTCGGCTTTTGCAATTTCATGCATCCTTTTGCGTATCTCATCGAGTTGACTATCGGTAACTTTGCCCAATTCATTGTCAATCTCAATGTGAAAAAAGTATCCTTTCGCTACCGCATGTTCAATGTAAGTAGTGGCTTCAGGCAGAATATCGTTTACTGCTTTTGCTAAAATAAAGCACAATGAACGCACATAAGTGCGCATGGCAGACTGTGACGTGATATCCATAAACTCCACCAACTTGGGACGATATACTTTATAAGCCAAAGATTCTGTTCGGTTATTCACCTTAGCATTGGCGATAAGATAGGGCATTTTGAAGTCAAAAATTTTGATAATATCTTCCAAGGATGAGCCTACTGGCACTTGTTTCTTCTGATTTGTGTTTTTTAAATGGATTTCAACTGTGTCTTGCATAATTTTTATAGTCTCTGTTTATTGAATGTGTACTTCAATTGTTGTTATATTACTTTTACCTACGAAATTACACTAATTTTCGAACATTGGCTATTCTTTTTTCGACTTTTTAAAACAAATAGGGGAAGTGTACTTGAAAAATCTGTGAAGAATCGATGGTTTACAGTGTATATAAACGCTAAGAAAGGGAATTTGTTTTAATAGTGAATCTTAATACAAAAATACTTGAACCTTATTATTGCAGGAAATATGTAAATGAACCACTTGTCACTTCTTTCGTTTTCTTTTTCTTTTTAATTTTGATATCCACAAAATATATTTGTAGTTCGTTTATTTTGAAGTATATTTGCGAGAGAAACAACATTATCTTTTAAAAATGGAGTATACATTTTTTGACTTTCTGAAGCTTGTAGGGTCTTTAGCCCTTTTTCTGTACGGTATGAAGATAATGAGCGAGGGCTTGCAAAAGATGGCAGGTGAACAGCTCAGAAACATTCTAGCTGCAATGACTAGAAACCGAGTAATGGGTGTTCTTACCGGTGTACTTGTCACTGCTCTTATACAATCATCATCTGCAGCCAGTGTTATGGTGGTGAGTTTTGTGAATGCAGGACTTCTTTCGCTTGCTCAATCTATCGGGGTGATTATGGGTGCCAATATTGGTACTACGGTTACGGCATGGATGATTGCTCTGTTTGGTTTTGGTAAGTTTTCAATAAGTATTATCTCAATTCCTTTATTGGGAATAGGCTTGCCACTTATCTTTTCTGCAAAAAGTAAACGTAAATCATTGGGTGAATTTATCTTTGGATTTGCTTTTTTGTTCTTGGGACTCGATTATTTGAAGGATTCAATGCCCGACTTGCAAAACAACCCCGAAGTATTGGCATTTGTTAGCGATTTTGCCAGTATGGGGTTTCTTTCAACACTTATCTTTTTAGCTATTGGAACTATTCTCACCGTTATAGTACAATCATCAAGTGCCACAGTAGCCATTACACTTATTATGTGCTCGAGAGGATGGATAGGTTTTGAATCGGCAGCGGCAATGATTATGGGTGAGAATATTGGTACTACTATCACAGCCAATCTTGCAGCCATATCAGCCAATATTTCTGCAAAACGTGCAGCTTTTGCGCATTTAATGTTTAATGTTTTGGGAGTGATTTGGATGCTTTTTGTGTTCAAGTTTTTTGTTAATATGGTGGGTGGCATTGTTAACAGTGTTGGTACTGTAAATCCTGCAGATATGACTGGATTTATGTCTTCACTTTCTCCCAAAGAGCTTTCATTAGTTACAACCGCACCTGTATCCGAACTTTCAGCTGACTTAGTGACCAAACAGAATATATATCATTCATACGAAGCTGCAACATCTTATGGACTTTCTCTATTCCACACCATGTTCAATGTTGGGAATGTTCTTATTATGATATGGTTTGTCAATTTATACGAGAAGATTTGCAAATTTATAATCAAATCAAAGGTAGAGGACGAGGACGAAGAGTTCCAATTGCAGTTTATTACTACTGGAATGCTATCTACTGCTGAGTTATCAATACTTCAGGCAGAGAAAGAGATGGAAGTATATGCACGACGAACCCGAAAAATGTTTAAACTGGTGCAAAAACTGGCAGTTACCAAGGATGAGGTGAAATTTGTAAAGCTGTTTACCCGTATCGAGAAGTATGAGGGCATTAGTGATCGCATGGAAATAGAGATTGGCTCGTACTTGAACAAAGTGGCTGAGGGTAGATTGAGTAACAAAAGTAAAGAGCAGATAAGGGCCATATTGCGTGGTGTAACTGAGATAGAAAGTATAGCCGACTCTTGCCACAATATGGCTCGTCACTATAAGCGTAAGGTTGAATCGAACACTCTTTTTCCCGATGACCTTAGAGAAAACATCAACACTATGTGGCGCGAGGTCGAAAAAGCATTCGATAGAATGCAGTTTGTACTGAAAGAACAAGAGGTGACGGACTCGGATATGACGGACACCATAAAACATGAAAATAGAATAAATGAATTGCGCAATATGTTCAAACAAAAGAACCTCGAAGATGTAAACAACAATGTTTATAACTATCAAACGGGTGTGTTCTATATGGACGTGGTGCAGGAATGTGAACGCATGGGCGATTACATTATCAATGTGGTGCAATCTGTTAAGTTCAAGAAATTTTAATTGAAAACTTAATTCTAAATTATATATTTTTTATTGCGTGTTATGAACGATTGGAAGAAAAACTTAAACATGGTCTATTCTACTAACCCCGATTTTCAGTACGAAAGTGATGAAACTCCGGAAGAAGAGACCATACCCAACGAAAAACAACTTCTAAGGGTGGTGCTGGACAAGAAACAGCGTCGCGGCAAAGCCGTTACGCTTGTAACTGGCTTTGTAGGCACTGACGAAGACCTGAACGAATTGGGGAAAATGTTGAAAGTGAAGTGTGGAGTAGGGGGCTCGGTAAAAGATGGAGAGATAATTGTTCAAGGTGATGTGCGTGATAAAGTGTTAGCCATATTACAAAAAGAAAGATACAGCAAAACCCGTGTCATCAAATAAACCTCCATATCTACATGTATACAAAGCTTCAGCAGGATCGGGCAAAACCCACCAACTGACTGGCCAATACATACGTTTGCTCTTTAGTGCTCCACACAATTATCGCCACATATTGGCAGTAACCTTCACCAACAAAGCGACCGAAGAGATGAAGTCGCGCATAGTGGAAGAACTCAACAATCTTGCTGTGGGCGATAAATCAGGATACTTAGAAGGGTTGATGGATGAGTTTAAACTTTCAGAAAAAACCATCCGCCAGCAATCAAAATCTATCTTGCAGAGTATTCTTCACAACTACTCTTCATTTTCAATTAGCACAATTGACAGTTTTTTTCAACAAACCATGCGCGCTTTCACCCGCGAGATGGGAATAACAGGTGGCTACAAAGTGGAGGTGGACAACACTTCGTTCTTGCCAGAGATAGTGGATCTCATGCTCAATGAGCTCGACCAAGAAGGCAACGAGGAGTTGATACAATGGTTGTTGGAATTTATGAAAGACAGCATAGAGGACAACAAATCGTGGAAGATTAACGATGATATTGTAAGGCTTGCCAGAAATTTGTTCGACGAACGGTTCATCACCCTCTCTGCTCCCGTGCAAGACCAAATAAAAGACAAAGAAAACCTCAAACGATACAAACAATCACTCAGAAATATAGTACGCGAATACGAAAATCAACTCAAAGCAATTGGTGCTCGCGCGCAAATGATTGCAAAGACATACGATTTACTATTCACAGATTTCACTGGGGGCAGCCGCTCGCAATTTGGAAGGTTTGACGCTTGGGCAATGGGTACATATGCCACCATAACACCCACATTTCTCAAATTTCCTGACGACGTCACCACTTGGTATGCCAAAAGTGCGCCCAGCCATATCAAAAATGCCATTGAGGCATGTTACGCTGATGGAATGAACGATTGTGTGAACGAAATTATTGCCCTCTATGATAATAGCATTCACTATTTGACTGCCATTGAGATACTCAAAAACTTTAATACGCTGGGTATTTTGAACGATGTCAACAATCGTTTGCAAATATACCGTCGCGAAAGCAATATGTTGTTCCTTTCGGATACTACCGAGCTACTAAACAAGATAATTGCAGATAGCGAGTCGCCATTTGTGTACGAGAAAATTGGCTCACGTCTCAATCATTTTATGATTGATGAGTTTCAGGATACATCAACCATGCAGTGGAATAACTTTCGCCCCCTGCTGCAAGAGAGCTTGGCATCGGGCAACTACAATATGATTGTGGGTGACGTAAAACAAAGCATTTATCGCTGGCGCAACTCGGACTGGCGACTGCTGGAAGAACAAATTGAGAAGGATTTTGCACTGCCCTACATACAACAACATGCTTTGGATACCAATTGGCGAAGCGATGGGAAGGTTATCCGATTCAATAACCAGTTCTTTGTTCAGGCTGCTCGCACCATGCAATCAGAATTTATTGGCGACGATGAAGATGTAAAGCAATCTGCCTATTTTTCTTCTAAAATTGAGGATGCCTACTCACAGGTTTCTCAACACGTTTCTCAACATAAGGATAAAGATGCTGGATTGGTCAACATTAACTTCATAGACACAGAGGAGGTTGTGGATAGATGGCAAGACGAGGTATTGGAGCGATTGCCAGAAACTTTGGAAAACCTGCAAGAAGATGGTTTTCGACCCCAAGATATTGCCATACTTGTGCGCACCCGTCAAGAAGCGGTAGACATATCGGAGTCGTTGCTGCGCTATAAGGATGAAAACAGAGACAAAAAGTACAACTACGATTTCATTACCAACGAAGCCCTGCTGCTCAACAATGCATCTTGCATAAAAACCGTGGTGGCATTGCTTAACTACATCAACAGTCCGCTCGAAAAGACGGTGCGCGTGCGTGCTATGTACGAATATTATCGCTTCACGACGCAATTGAGTGCCACCGATATATTTAATACTTATGTGCAAGCATACGCCGAAGACTTTCCCGAAGAGCTGAAGCAGCAACTCACACACATTTTATCGTTGCCTCTTTACGAATTGGCCGAAGCGTTGTTTGATTTGATAAAAACGTCAACAAAATCAACCGATACTGTGTACATTCAGGCGTTTCTCGACCTGATAAATGACTATAGCACCCGCAAAACAGCCGACTTGGATGGATTTCTGTCGTGGTGGGGTGAAGTGAAAGATAAGAAAAGTCTCTTCTCGCCCGAAAATCAAGACGCCATGCACTTGATGACCATCCATAAGTCCAAAGGTTTGCAGTTTGGGGTGGTTGTTTTACCCTTTGCCAACTGGAATTTTGCTCCGCAACCCAATAGAAATATACTTTGGTGCAAACCCGAGGTAGCGCCATTCGATCAAATAGGCGTAGTGCCCGTAACTTATACCGATAAACTGGGTGAAACCATCTTTCGCCACGAATATTTGGAGGAAAAACTCTATTCTTATATCGATAACCTCAATTTGCTTTACGTGGCGTTCACACGTCCCGAGCATCGCTTGATTGCATTTGCACCCAAACCCAAGCCTCCTAAAAAGAATGCGGTTGCTTCCATTAAAAGTGTAGGCGATTTGTTGTGGCAAAGTATGTCTGCGCCACTTTTTGACCAACCTACACATGAAGATACCCTCAATCTTTTCGATTACCTTGATATTGAGAAATCGATCTTCACTTTTGGCAAGAAGCAAAAACTTAAAGAAGAAGAAAAGGATGAAATAGTAGTTGCCATGGACGACACCAAGTGGCAATCCATCCCCTTTCGCAATCGCTTGAAGATGCGTTTGTCGGGTATTGGTTATTTTTCTGACGATGGCAAGCGCGATTTTGGTACGTTGATGCACGAAGTGGTTAGCCAAATAAATACTTTGGCTGATTTAGATAGGGCGCTGGAAGAAAAACTATTGGGTGGCGAATTATCAAGCGATGAAAAACGAGCGGTGTATCAATTGTTATCCAAAAGTTTGTCCCTTGCTGAGGTGCAAGATTGGTATTCGGGAAAATATCAGGTGTTGAATGAGCAGCAAGTATTGCATCCATCGTTGAGTTTTATTCGTCCCGACCGGGTGATGATTAGCGATGACAAAGTGGTGGTGGTGGATTATAAATTTGGTGAGTCGGTGGAAAGCAAATACATCAAGCAAGTGCAACGATACGTCAACAGTATTCGCAATATGGGCTACTCTGTGGTGGAAGGCTATGTGTTTTATGTGAAGTTGCAAGAAGTGGTGCAAGTTTAACCTCCAATTCGAAAATTAAAAACAACAAAATGATTAAAGATGTCCTATTGGTTGGCTTGGGTGGAGGCATTGGCAGTATGTTGCGCTTCCTAACTTCACGCTTGTCGGCACGTTTTATTTCGTCCTCATGGGCATTGGCGGGTACTTTTATAACCAATATTGTGGGATGTTTTCTTATTGGATTGATTGCTGGATGGTTATTATACAATACTGGTAAGAGTCAGACCTTGCCTCTGCTATTAGTTATAGGATTTTGTGGTGGCTACACCACTTTTTCGGCTTTTGCATTCGAAAATGTGCAGTTGCTGCAATCGGGTCACATCTTTTTTTCAATTATCTATATCACATTGAGCATAATTGTAGGATTATTGGCAGTGTGGGGAGGCATAAAGTTGGGTTAAGGTGTTTTTCTTTGATAATTTATTGCTTGCATTATATCATTTTGTCATGTGTCTTCGATAAAAACCTTGCAAATTGATGCACAGATATGCTTTCTGCGAACAGCAAGTAGTAACTGAACCTCCCACAACACCTTTCTGCTCACAGAAACCTATCTTGTAACCTCCCAAGATACCTTTCTGCTCACAGAAACCCTCCATGTTAGTTAACGAGATACCTTTCTGTGCACAGAAACCCTCCATGTTGATTAACATGACCACTTTCTGCACGCAATCAACCCTATTTGTTAATAAAATCACCAATTCGTTGACCTATTTCACCACATTCAGCACACCCACTTGTTTTTCTGGAATACATGTAGTTCCCACTCCGTGTAATAAGGTCTGTTTTTTGAAAAGAGCACATATAAACTTCCTTAGCGAGCACTATACAGAAAACTCCTATGATTACAATATTCTACAGAAGAACATTCTTTTTACTCCAGTTTTTCACAAAAAAAAGAGCTGCACCATAAAGATGCAGCTCCAATAATTTCTTTTATAAAGACTGATAGGTTAGTATCTGTCTCTTGAGCGATTTCCACCGCCTCGGTTATAACCACCACCGCCACCACCTTGTGGGCGTTCTGTGCGTGGGCGTGCAACGGACACTGCAAGAGTGCGACCGTCAAATTCTGCGTCGTTTAGTTCTTCGATAGCTTTTTGGCCATCTTCGTCTTCCATTTCAACAAAACCAAATCCTTTAGATCGGCCTGAATCTCTGTCTGTAATAATTTTAGCTGATGATACAGCTCCGTACTCTTCAAAAAGTTCTTTTAAGTCGGCGTCGTTAATTTGATAACTTAAGCCTGCAACAAAAATGTTCATGTAATAATAATTAATTGTATAAAAAATTGAATTTGTGCATTCATTTGCATCTGAAGGAGAAGAAGAACTTAACAGTAATGTGAAGACTAAATACTCAAACCTGATTAAAACTAATGCGATACAAAGATACTTGTATTTCTATACTAACAAGCTATTTATTCATCTAATATTCAAATATCTTGCTTTTTTGTGTGAAAAGGTGCATATTTAACATATTTAGTTATTCGGAATCAAGATATTCTGAATTATAAGATGATAGTAATGTGGAAAAATAGATGGAGCAATACACTTAAATTCAATTCACAACCTTGTTGTATTTATTTATATCCTAATAAAAATCTTTCTTTTATACAACCAGTAACAGATATACCAAAGCATGAAAAGCACAATGCAACTCAATATAATCTGTGCGCCTAATTCGCCAGTCCATCCAAATAGCGCATTCGAAAAGGGGAGCATCATTTTTTTTATTAACTTGGCACCACCCACATGTGCAAACAAGTATATAAATAGTGGATTCATACCCACGATGGCAAAAAACAAGACGCCTTTTTGATATTTTTTGATGTCTATTATCCAATAACAAACTGCTAAAGCAATTAATGCCCATCCTCCACTTGCAAAAACAAATGTGCTTGTAGCAATACGTTTTATTATTGGAGTGAATGGACTGAGTGCGTAACCAATTATTAAACCAATGATCCCAGCACCAAATAACACTCCTAATTTTTTCTTAGCTGAATAATTACCCATAAGCAATTGACCAGCCATTACGCCCCAAATGGTGTGTGCAGCTGTTGGAATAGCATTAAACATTGCCCAATTGCCTCCTCCATTTTCTCCTGAAATTAAAATATTGAACCATGCTCCGAAGTTTTCACCTCCCACAAAAGCGTTAGTAAACCCTTCAACGGTAAAGAATCGGTACAAGCCTTCACTTATTAAAATGAGCAATACCGAAAAACCAATTTGAATACTAATAGGTTTGCGAATAACAAGAAATGCCAATACATAGGCAACCGAAAGTTGTGCCAATACATTTTGAAACCTAAATACAATTTTTCCTGGTTCAATGCAATATAATGCCCAGCCTAATAGTAGCATTATTAGTGCTCTTTTAAGAACATGACGAGTTACCTGATTATATGAATCACCTTTTGCAATTCGCTTCGAAAAAGATAGTGGCATAGCTACGCCTACTATGAACGTAAAGAAGGGTTGTATCAAATCCCAAAAATGCATACCCTCCCATTTTACATGATGGAACTGGGTGCCTATAAAATGGATAATAGTTCCTTCAAACTCGGGCGCAACCAATTGAGGGAAAAGACCTGAAAACTCAGCAATGAGTAGAAACATGGTTAATCCTCGGTAAAAATCGAGTGACAAAAGGCGATCATTTGTCTTTACTTGTACTTCTGTCATATTCTATTGATTCATTTATTTACTTTTCAATCTAACTAAAGTTTCCGTGCATGTTTTTTATAAAAGCATTGAATAGAGTTTTAATCCAACAAAAATACTTAATATATCTAAGTAAACTAATTAAAAGGAGAGAAAAACCTCTTTATTGCAAATAAAAACACTCACAGAAATATATCCACTATACAAAGTTTTTACTTACATTGTTTGAATTATTTTTGTTTAAAAAACAGATCTGCTATGAGACATTACAAAAGAGAAGCCCTGATTTACATTGAACCTTATTATTATGTTAAAGTCAACCAAGCAATTGTTGAAAATTATGACTTTATTACGGATTGTTTTAATCGATTTGAGATTCCTTTTATTTATCTTCCAAAACTCTTGAGGGATAGCCATATCAATAAGGTTTTGGAATACAATCATCCCTACTTAAAAGAATCCCTTCAAACCCACCCCGAAAAGCTATATCATGTAATCAGTCATAGTCTTAACCCAACTTGATTTTAACAAGAATGTATCTATCTCATCTTCTGGGTTATGAGTTTTTTTTATTTTTTATTCGGGTACTACGGATTTTCTCATAAAATAGGGATTATGTTTATAATTAAGTGCG
>JAQVZQ010000339.1 GCA_028708095.1 Dysgonamonadaceae bacterium | reverse complement strand
AAAAATAAAACTAAGGGCGCGAAATATGAAGACTCTGAATGAGCTAATTGAAGCGTATACAAATCATTTACAACAGGGTGAAATACAAATTGCGTATAAAGGAATATTAGATTTTTTAGGGAAATTAAGAGCTGAGTTTATCAAGAAACACCCACATTACGATGTAAGCAGTATATATCAAGGCTACATGGATATGTCCTATTTTTCTTTGAGCACGAAGTCGTTAAAGGATAAAGGCTTAAAAATAGCCATTGTCTATTTACATGATAAGGGAGACTTTGAAGTATGGCTTTCTGCTCGTAACAGAGAAATATCCAAGCAATATGAGTCTGTATTTTGCGGTAAATCCTTTGATGGGATTACAGTATTTCATGACGATAATAATCAGGATGCCATCATAGAATACACATTGACATCTTCACCGAATTTTGAGGACCAGGTAATTTTGACAGATATTATCGAGCAAGGTATCGAAGCGTTCATAACAGCTGTAAGCAATCTTCTTATAAGATAGATTTTTATTTGTCAATGCACTTGTAATTGAGGAGGTTTTGTTATGGCTGATAATAAAATAATTCATTATATCCCACCATTGCCTCCAAAGCGGGAAAAGCGAGCAGGCATTCACTTTCGTGTGAGCACAAACAGTGTTGATCAGCTTTGAGCTTGCCGAGGTTGAGAGTGCATGATACATGTGTGTTAAATGAAGAGGTGTATCTATGGATGAAAAATTGATAGCCCCTTGTGGGATGAACTGCTGTTTATGCATCGCTTATCAATTCAAGGAAAATGATATAAACAGACGAGGGTTTCACAAAAAATATTGTCCAGGATGCATTCCGAGGGGAGAAAACTGCACGCATATGAGAGATGCTTGCGAATTGTTGGCAAAAGGTAGCATCCGGTTTTGTTTTGAATGCGAAAACTTCCCTTGTAAGAGATTGAAGGCATTGGATAGGCGCTACCGTACAAAATACCATATGAGCATGATAGAAAATCTCAAATACATAAACGAATTTGGCATGGAAGAATTCTTAAAGAAGGAACGTGATAAATGGCTTTGCACAGAGTGCGGAGCGACGATTTGTTGCCATAACGGACTATGTTTAAATTGTAATATTGATACGCTACTCATGAATAAAAAATATCGGTGGGGTGAATAGAGGTGAAAGGAATGGCCGTTGATAAGCAGTATGAATCGGACATTGAAGAGATATTAGATCATTACTTCGAAAAGGCAAGTGAATATTTAAAAATTTTATGCGATGTCAAACCAAATAGACGGACAGGCTCATCGGGGAATAGGGAAGCAACAGATTTCTTTGAAAAAACTATCCGTGAGTATGGGTATGATATCGACGCCACATCTTTTGCGACTTTAGACTATATCTGTGATGGTGCCACATTAACTCATGGAGATACCAGCTATGAAGTTTATGCCAGTCCATACTCTTTGGGATGTGATATTTCGGCAGAAATAACCACTGTATCAACAGTGGAAGAACTGGAAAATACAAACTGTGAGGGGAAAATCCTGTTACTGAGAGGGGCAATATGCGATGAACAACTGATGCCCAAAAACTTTGTTTTTTATAATCCGGAGCATCACAAGAAGATTATTACTCTTCTGGAGAATCTCAAACCGGGGGGAATAATAACAGCGACAAAGAAAAATCCGGATCTGGTGGGGGCGTTATGTCCATTTCCGCTCTTCGTAGACGGTGATTTTGATATCCCAAGTGTCTATTGTCGAGTTGCTGTAGCTGATGAACTATTGACATTTCAGAACACTTCAGCCCGGTTGAGGATTGATGCAAGTCGGGTCCCTTCAAGCTCAGCCAATGTCATGGCGAGTTTGAATAGAGGGAAAGCCGGAAAAATTGTCATTACTGCGCATATTGATGCTTATGAAAGCACTCCGGGTGCTTTAGACAATGCATCCGGCACAGCCGTTCTGCTTCTTGCCGCAGAGATGCTGGCCGACTATCGGGACAAGTATAGCCTGGAAATCGTCGCTCTTAATGGGGAAGACCATTACAGTGCGGCAGGTCAGATGGACTACTTGAAGAGGTATGGAAATGAGATGCCGGGAGTTTTGGTTGCAATAAACATAGACGATGTCGGTTTTAAACAGGGGAAATCGTCGTACTCATTCCATGAATGCAGACCTGGATTTGATGAGAAAGTAGAAGATGCTTTCAGAAAACATGAGGGCCTTGAGAGAGGAGAACAATGGTTCAATGGAGACCATATGATTTTTGTGCAGAATCAAGTTCCAGCCATAGCTATTACGTCAGAACTCATGCCTGAATTATTGAAAACTGTAACTCACACATCTGCAGACACACCTGATTTAATCGACTGTCATAAGCTGGTTGAAGTTGCTATGGCTTTGAACGACGCTATTAGGATACTATAAAATTTTGATTTTGGGTGGGAAGAATGTAAAAATGATCGTTGCAATGGAGAGAATAGTATACACTAATAATTGAACATTGAAAATCAAAATAAATATTAATAGGAGGTTTTATGAGTTACTTGTTACAAATTGTGGAAACCGAAGAGCAACCAGTATTATCAGTTAAAATAACCACATCTGTCAGCAATATGCCAAATGTAGTAGGAAGAATATATGGTCAAATTGTAAATTATATTGTTGAGAAAGGCGAAGAACCGATTGGACCCGCATTTATAGCCTACTATAATATGGATATGGAAAATCTTATCGTTGAAATTGGGTTTCCCATTGCCAGGAAAATTGAAGGAAAAGATGATATTGTACTAAGATATATTCCTGCAGGCAGAAAAGCAACAGGGTTTCACAAAGGGCCTTATGGTGAAATCGGTCCTGTATATGAGCGGTTAACAAAGTTTATCAGCGAAAAAG
The DNA here is from genome assembly GCA_028708095.1 of Dysgonamonadaceae bacterium. Lineage (GTDB taxonomy): Bacteria > Bacteroidota > Bacteroidia > Bacteroidales > Dysgonomonadaceae > UBA2632. Next base: position 918 of record JAQVZQ010000339.1, on the reverse strand, counting down.
GCTATGAACCGACAGGAGTGGTTTATGAATATTATTACAATTCCCCTGGGGAGATACCAGAAAGTGAATTGCTTACCAAGGTAGAATTTCTGCTCAAATAACGAAATTGTGATTCTGTATAACGGTTTCAAGGCGGTGATTCTATGAATGAAAATATTCAAAAACTAATCGCTCCGTGTAGAATGAGCAGAAGGTAACCTGATTGGACTTGGTTGATTTAATAAATAAAGCCTGAGCAACAGAATGATGAGGATGTGAGAATAATGTATAAATATCATCGTACAGAAAAGTATGATAAGCGCTTTCTATCGCAAAATTTTATGGGTCCAAACGCAATTCTTATGCTTGACGAGATAACCCAAAATATTGAACTCAAGAAGGGAATGCGTGTTTTAGATCTGGGCTGCGGCACGGGGTTAACATCGGTGTTTCTGGCTAAAGAATACGGCGTACAAGCATTTGCAGTTGATTTATGGATTTCAGCTACCGATAACTATAAGCGTTTTCTGCAAATGGGTGTTGATGACTTGGTTATCCCTATCCATGCCGATGCCACGGTGGAGTTGCCTTTTGCAGACGAGTACTTCGATGCACTAATAAGCGTTGATTCTTACCACTATTACGGAAACAAAGATGACTATTTTGAGAAGCATTTAAAATCGCTGGTTAAGAAGGGTGCACCGGTTGCAATCGCCATTCCCGGCACAAAGCAGGAAATGAACGGCATCATACCTGATGAGTTAAAGCCATTTTTAGACGACGAGGGTTTTGCCACATTGCATTGCATTGATTGGTGGACACAAATTCTTGAAAAGCATTTAGATGACTTTTTTATCAAGGAAATGGACTGTACCGATACAGCGTGGAATGATTGGCTTGCTGCCGATAATCCAATTGCAAAGCGGGATATAGATATGA
>JAQVZQ010000338.1 GCA_028708095.1 Dysgonamonadaceae bacterium | reverse complement strand
GGTTATCAAGATACTTATCTCCAAAAGAAAATTTGACGTCTAAATTCCTGTATTCAGTTAAGATGTCTTCAAATGCTTCTTCTTTCTTTCTATCAAAAACAGTAACTTTAGCACCCCAACCGGCAAGCGTTTTGGCTAAAGGTCTATTACTTATACCAAACCCCAAAACCGCTGCCTTTTTGCCCTGTATACCTTTTTTATATGATTCCAATATTTTATTCAAGCTCTGCACCATCCTTAACACGACCTGCCTAATTGCAGGTCTTTCTAGTTCATAAATATTATACATTATTTCATCTGTATTTTATATGATTAATATAGTCATGAATTGTGTAATATAGTAAAAGTCACGCATCTTTTATTAAATCTTTTATTACCTCTCCGGCAATAATAAGACCCATAACCGATGGTACAAATGATACACTCCCCGGAATCTGTCGTTTTCCCACCCGTTTGCTTATCTCTCCTTGAAGTAAAGTGCTTTCACTACAGCTGTCTTCTTCAGCTTGATTAGGCATAGTTTCTTCGGTTTGCTCAGGTATAGTTATTTCAGTTTGAATAGGTGTAGTTATTTCAGTTTGTTCAGGTGTAGTTATTTTAGTTTGTTCAGATGTAGTATCTTCAGTTTGATTTGGTGTATTTTCTTCAGCTTGCTCAGGTGTAACATGTTTAATCGGTTCTTCTTTTGAATAAACCACTTTTAGGGCATTAATTCCACGTTTTTTGAGTTCACGCCGCATAACCTTTGCCAGCGGGCACACGGATGTTTCATATATATCGGCTACTTCAAACCGTGTCGGATCCAGTTTGTTTCCTGCACCCATTGCACTTATAACAGGAATTCCAAGCCTTTTTGCATTGACTACCAAATCAATTTTTGCAGTAACCGTATCAATTGCATCAATAATATAATTCTCATCCCCTGCAATTATTTCATCAGCACAACCCGGCATATAAAACCTCTGAAACGTTGTCACCTCAGCCTTTGGATTGATTTCCAGTATCCTGTCACGCATCACTTCAACCTTTGGCTTTCCAACCGTTTTACTTGTGGCATGGAGCTGTCTGTTTATATTAGACATACAAACAAGATCGTCATCAATAAGCACAAGCTTTCCAACACCGGAGCGTACAAGTCCTTCAACCACAAAAGAGCCAACTCCGCCAACACCAAAGATAGCAACCTTGCATTGCTTCAGCTTGCTGAGCGCATCTTTTCCAATTAACAATTCTGTTCTTGAGAATTCATGAGACATAAATTTTAGCCTTTCGTTTTTTTTCTTTTAAAAGTATATAATTACTCTTACCATCTGTCGCCAATTAAATTACGACAAATGTATTGTTTAAATAATATGCAATTACATTATATCATGCAGTTATTACCAGATAAATATTTTTCACAACGAAACTACCGACTTTCTTATCAGTTCTCTTTTATCTTTTCTATTGAAAGTACAATTTCAGAATTCCTCATCTTTTTTATAAAGACAGCGCGCCACATTTTTGTGGTGGCTGCCTTGAAATATTGCATCAGATCTTAGAAAACATATCCTGTGCATAGTCTTTTATGTTTGCAGGGGTAAGCATTCGATACTTATCTTTTACTGAAGTAAAATACTCTCCTATAATCTGTTTAGGGATTACTCTGTTAGTTGATGCCTCAGCTGGCAAATTTCCACGTATTGATATCCAAGGGGTTTCAACATGTGTAAAAGATTCAAGCGTTTTTCCACTGTAGCAGCATATATGTCGTATAACACTATCGAGTAGAACCTTTTCTTCTGCAGGCATTAATGAGATATCGGGATCCCCGATGCTATCTATCGTATTATAACAAAAACCACTGTACCTCCTGTATATATCTCGATAAACAGGTCCATGAACCCAAGCTTCGCAGTCTTCTTCAAATAAAAAGCTTCCAAAAAAAGCTTTATAAAACCCCTGAACATAATACAGTGCTTTCTGTAAGGAAAGGTGTGTAATGTCCTGGCATCGAGACAGCAAATACTCTACAACTAGATTGAGTTTTGATTGTTTCACAGATGGAATATTCAATAGGCTAGCTATTGCAGCTTTACTTTTCTCAAAAGCTTTTTCACTTTTTAAATTGTCCTTCCTATTTTCTAAAAGTTCCAAATAATAACTAGGTTCATTAAGCACTCTTTTTAGTATTTCGGAGTACTGCTTTGATGGCATATCCCCATCATAATATCTACTAAAAGTTTGCTCTCCCCAACCAAGTAAAAGTGAAAGTGGCCTTTTCCCTATGTTGTACTTTTCAGGAATCGCTCTGATGTCTTCTAGTGAAATAATACCGTGTTTTTGACGGTATTTATCATATAGCGCTTTCAAATTTTCATCTTCAATTTCGGGAACATAGACTTCGCCCCCGCATTCATCGCAAAAAGCTGTTTTAGCACTGAACTCAAAAACTTCACCTTTCAATTTAGCAGAGTCAGTTTTTTCTTTTACTGAGAACTTAACATCTTGCCGACATTCCGGGCAAAATACAAATCTATTTGTCATGGTGATTCCTCCTTTTTCACTTGACATAATTATCTAAATAGATAATCTATTGGCTTGTTCCTTTCATGGAATGATATAACTACTACTCTGCTACCTGTAGGCAAATCAATTATGTTAAACTTTGTATATAGATCGAGAATTCTTTCTTCGTCACCAAAATTAAATAAAGTTATCTGAGAACAAAACACATACAAAATTTCATGTTCAAAACCATAGTTCACGTTTTGTAGCGAATGGCAGAAATCTTCAACTCCAATTTGCATTAATATTTGTCGTCGCTTCTCGGATGTAAGATTATATTCACGGATGAAGGCGACATTTTCCGCTCTATTTTCATTCTGAGCTACTGTATATTTACCGTTACTTACACACTCTTGGATTTTTTGCAACACTGAGGATATTTCCTCTTTTGTAAAATCCTGATTATAATACTGACTCATCAATCGCTCTCCTTATCAATATAATCATATCACTAGTATATGATATAGTCAACAAAAAATGCACCTTTTAGTGCATTTTTTGTTGGCTATATATTCATTAAGATAACTTATTTTTAATAGAAATAAGTTTTTTGCATCTTATAGTCCTCAATGGTAACATATTGCCGTGAAGCGACGAGAACTATAAGTCTAATGCGTACCCCCCATTTCATAATCATCTGTTGAACGCTCATCAGTGTCATAGAAAACAATGTCTCCATCCATTAGGATAAATTCTTTTTCATAATAATCGGTTTTTTCCTTTTGATAGCCCTCAATGGTAAACATGTTGCAACGTGGCGCTCCCCAATAGCTTAGGGATGGTTCATCGAAGTTGTTGTTTTTAACCGCTTCAATACGGAAATTAACAATAATATAGCCATTCTTAAGCCAAAAGTCTTCCTTTCCACCAAGGCTAAGGCCATTATGGGTTCTGCCGTATTCAGGCACATTAAAGCCCGGGGTTGTAACAAATAAATCGTTTGGCAGGCGATACTCACCATACCATTTCTGTATAGACTTCAAAGAATCATCGGCGCTCACTCCGTCAGGAAGCCCTTCCTGCGCACCTATAAATGTTCTTTGGTATTTAGAAAGAGTGATCTTGTCAAACCAGCCTATGTTATCTTTTTTGTATTTAAATGAGTCTATATTATTAATGCCAAGAAGTTTTGCTGTATCTTTGATTTCTTTCTCAGGAACATTGCGAAATCTATTACCTAATTCCATGAACAATGGATTGTCCCGGTTTCTTCCCTCAGGTATAAGAGCTACATAATAGTTTACTTTTCCATTGAATTCTGCATGATAAT
>JAQVZQ010000337.1 GCA_028708095.1 Dysgonamonadaceae bacterium | reverse complement strand
AAATGATTTGATATAGACGATTTAGAAATGCCATTAACCTAAAGGAGGAATTGAGGTGAGGGAGTTTATACCCAAAGAAGAAACAAACAGAATTTAGTTCAAGCAAGAGCTTAACGATAAAAAATCTTGTCGACCGCAGTGGTTTGATGAATGAGTGTTAAACATGAGTGTTCAAACATATCTATATTGCCCATTGTAAACGAAATTGACACTGGACAATGGTCGAATTGATTATGAGAACGTCAAATTAATCTGGCGTTCTTTTTTAATACTGTAAATTATTATAATTGAGAAAAGTATGGTCTATTATATAAAGATAAAAGGATCGTTCATATATATAATTTAAACTCAACAAGTATATTTATGTTCTGTTCGATACCCTGCAGAAGTGATTTGATAAGATGGGGGTGCGGACGTTTTTTTAGACCTTAAATGGCTAATCCCAGACTTCTTCTATAGCCTAACGGACTCATTCCTCCAAGTGATAGCTTAATCCGTTTTTCGGCATACCACTTGATATATGTATTAAGTTGCAGCCTTTTTATGTTTAATATAAATTTGACGTTTATGCATACTTAGTTTATAATAGTGTGCATAAAAGTCAAATCAAAAGTTGTAAAGGATGCGTGCCATGACAAGTAAAGATGTGATTATGCAGATGGTACATGAAAATAAAGGTACCATTACAGCCGAACAAGTGAGTAAAGCGGGTTTGTCAAGGGGAAGTCTCAAATACCTTGCAGATAAAGGATTGCTGATGCGTTCAGCCCGCGGAGTATACATTTTGCCTGAAATGTGGGAAGATGAGCTTTTTAATCTTCAGACAAGATTTAAGAAGGGCATATTCTCTCTTGAAACAGCACTTTTTCTCTTTGATTTAACGGACAGGACACCGAGTAGATATCATATGACGTTTCCGCTTGGGTATAATACGACATCACTGAATTCTGAAAATGTAAATTACTGCCGGGTTAAGAATGATATATATGAGCTTGGCGTTACCACAGTAAAGACACCGGGAAATAACTGGGTTAGAGCCTATGGAATTGAGCGTACCTTGTGTGATATTTTAAAAGGGCGTAACCATGTGGATATTCAGATTATTTCTGATGCTTTCAAACGATATGCAAAAAGCAAGAATAAAAATATTCCATTACTTTCGGAATATGCTAAGATACTTAGAGTTGAAAAGAAAATTCGTTCCTATCTGGAGGTATTGATATGAAGAATGCAATGCAGCTAAAAGCTATCATAAAAAATATTTCAAAAGAGAAGAGTATTTCTGCCCTGCTTGTGATGCAGAATTTTATGCTGGAGCGTTTGCGGGAACGAATTTCTGTTTCTAAATATAAGTCCAATTTTATATTAAAAGGTGGATTTTTAATAGCAGCTATGGTTGGACTGGACACTCGTGCAACTATGGATATGGATGTCACAATTAAGGGTTTACCGGTTACTGAGGAAACTGTTTCTATGATGTTTAAAGAGATTTGCAGTATTGCCTTGGAGGATGATGTTGCTTTTACATTCAATCGTATTGGAGAAATCCGTGAAGGAGACGAATATGGCGGATATCGGGTGTCATTAAGTGCAGTATACCCGCCAATGGAGGTACCGCTTAAGTTAGACATTACTACAGGTGATAAAATTACGCCGAAGGAAGTCATCTATGAATTCAAGCTCCTTCTAGAAGACAGGAGCATTCAGGTATTGGCATATAACCTTGAGACTGTTATGATATTATTCATTTATAAAAGTGCCTGTGGTAATATTGGATCAAAGGTGTCTAGTAATAACCCTATTGATCACAAAACAGGAATACAGGAAATATGAATAGAAATCAATATTAATAAAATATTCAATTTCTGGAGACCATGTAATGAATACAGAACGAGAATCTACACTTACAAGCAAATTTAAAAATTCAAAAGTATTTAAAGAACTCGAAGAAAAATGTTCTAAATCTCCTGAGTATGCCGAAATCATTGCTTTGGTTCAGGCTAGTGGAGATTATGCTGTAAATAAATCAAAAACAATTGTTAAAAACATGCCTGAATTTACTTTACATGATATAGAACATTTTTTTAATATGCTTTATATTATTGGAAAGTTAATTCCGAAAGAATCATTAAAGAAGCTTTCTATTCCTGATTTGATGATGATAATTATATGCGCTTTCCTTCATGATATTGGAATGTGTCCGGAGGAAAATTTAATCAAGGCTTGGAAGAATCAATTAGAAGAACAAAATCAAAGACAATATCAGGAAGAAGTTGATAAATTTCAGCGTTTCAGACAAACATATCCCCAAGAAATCGAAGATATAAACAACCTTAATAAAATGGGAAAGCATTCAAGAGCCCAGTTATTAGAAGATCGTATTGTTACAGACTATATTAGAATTAATCATGCTAGTAGGGCAAGAGAAATGATTGCGTCAGATTGGGGAGGAAAAATCAAGTATCTTGATACTGACTTAACGTCAGATGTAGCTGAGGTATGTTTTAGCCATAACGAGAACTATACTGCACTTTTAAATATGGAGAGCATCAAGCTTTGTGGTGAAGATGTATATTTATGCCTTCCTTTTGTATCTGTTGTTCTTCGATTGGCTGATATTATTGATTTTGATAGAAAAAGAACTCCGCCGATATTATTCTCCCATTTAGCAATAGAAAATCCTATATCTCTTATTGAATGGAATAAGCATTTAGCCGTTAATTCTTGGTCAATTACGTCAAAGAACCTTATTTTTTCAGCTGAATGCAGCCATCCAGCTATAGAAGCATCAATTCTCAAATTTTGTGATTTAATTGATGATGAGTTGCGAAACTGCACATTTATTCTTGCGAATTTGCATAATGATTTTGTTGATGATGTATCTTTTTATAAAATACCTCTACCAGCGAATGTAGACAGAAGGAAAATTACAGCCCAAAAAGATATAGCGACAGGAAAGCCTATTTATCATTACCACGATACAAAGTTTACTCTAAGTAAGCGTCGTGTTGTTGATCTTCTAATGGGGACGAAATTATATGGAAAACCAGAAGTTGCCTTACGTGAGCTAATACAAAACTCAATTGATGCATGCCTTTTGAGGCAAAAAATGAGTGAGTTATGGGGAGAAAACTACATACCACGAATTATCGTTTCTTTATATACCGAAAATAATATTGATTACTTAAGGGTTTCGGACAATGGTATAGGAATGAATCAACACATTGTAGATAATTACTATACAAATATCGGCTGTTCCTATTATACATCCAAAGAGTTTTATGATCTTATGGCTGAGGTTAAACATACATTTAAACCGATATCTAAATTTGGGATTGGTATTCTAGCTTGTTTTATGGTTTGTGACAACATGCAAGTTAACACAAGGAAGGTGATAGGGCAATACCAATATGATGATCCATTAAAAATAACTATTGAGGGATACGATAGTTTGTTCATTATTACTGAAAGTGCACGTAAAGAGCCCGGTACAGATACTACATTAAAACTCAGAAGAACACATCCTTGGGAGAAAATGACGAAACTTGAATTTGTTAAATGTGTTAAGAATCTAGTGCCATTGCCTCCATTTGATATTGTTATTAAAACTGATGATATCCAAGAAATCTTCACACCAGAAGCATTTAAAGATTTGCATCTTGAGTTAGACGATGATTACTCACAAGATGTTTCTTATTTGTGATTTTATACATATTCGTTAAATTAACACTTGACTTTTTTCGGGAAACGGACTATACTAAATATAGTCTACATCGGAGGGTCAAAATGCATTCGAATTTTATTGTTCCTGTTCCAAAAG
>JAQVZQ010000336.1 GCA_028708095.1 Dysgonamonadaceae bacterium | reverse complement strand
AGCTTGAGATAATAAGAAAAAACATAGCTTTAGTTTCGATTTACCCGGGTTGACTGGATTTCAAATTAAAAAAAACAATTTTTGAAATGAAATTACCAACCGAATTTGGTAGTCGCTCAATTTAGGAAGATGTCAAAAGATTTATACACTGATTAAATATCTAATAAAAACGCCGAAGGTTTAATCGTTTTATTCACAATCAAAATGCTACTTATTTTACTCTAATTTTTTTTAGAATTCCCACGAATAGATGTATCCATAAAAGGACTGTTTCTGATAAATCGATTTTAGTAAATTAAAATGCTTAATGACAAAAGCAGCCTGTTTTTATTGGTAAAGAAAATGGCAATCAATAATTTGTATCGCTATGTTAAAGCCTAATCTCATGTAATTACACAAAACACATTTTATAACACAAATGTACAATAAATTCTTTAGATGTACGATGTTTTTTTATAAATAAAAAGAAAAGTAATTTTACTCAGCTCTGCATAATTTCTCTATACAATTATCATACATACCTGCAAGTTCAAATTTATACATTAGCTCGCATTTGTTTCTTTGCGTTGGAAACGCATAACCATGTCCCCCTCGTTGAAAACGAGGGGGAGTATGATTCGCAGCCGTCAGAGGGGGAGGGTTGAATATATTTTAGGAAGATCCTCTCTTATTCGGGAACTTCAAAATCCGTATCAAGTTTTGTAGCGGCAAGTCTTTATCTGTTTCCTTTACATCGGCTTTATTAATAGGCGTATAGTTGCTTTTTGCCTCTTTTCCTTTTGTTGTTCTATCTTTAGCGATTTTCTTGGACTTTGTCTTTAGAGAGGACTCTTTGGGTGTAGTTTCTTCTATTTGTGTGTCAACTTCAGCTGCTTTTATCTTAGCTTTCTCCTTGCGAGTCGCACCACATGTTGCACGTGTGTTTATCAACCCCCTAAATCTTACGATAATATTGTTCAATTCAGAAATCAAAGGTGTATAGTTCACATCCTTGTAGGTGAACTGATAAAAGTTGATTTGTTCAAAGAAAGACCTCAGTATATATTGCGCCTCTTTTTGTATGTCTCCGCTGACAGCTTTAGGACGCTGAGATATCTGCCTTAACCGAATAGTTGTTAGTTTATCATATTCATCGTTGGCACTTCTCAATTCATCCAAACAATACTTGAGCCCAAGCATCTCTAAGGCATGCTGCTCTTCAGGATTGTCTTTCAATTGTTTGAAGAAAATGTCAAGTATTCGATCGATGACAGGTTGATTGTTTTTGCGTAAGTAGTTGAGGTGGATGCGCACCACTGGGTGTGCTATCCGCACCCATTCACGCGACTCCTCAAAGTCTAATTTCCTGAACATATTCATTTGCATGGTAATAGCTGCTGCAAACCTCAATCGTTTTTGGTGTAATTGCTGAATCTGCTCTGTTAGTGGGTGAGGACCATACGGAGCAACCAATAGCTTCATTTTGTCGCATTGGTCATTCAGTAATTCATATGTATCCTGCAATTTTAATGATTCGGGGTTGTGTTTTTCAAGGCAAGCGGTAACTTGCTTCACAAATTGAGGAAGTTCTAGCTTAAGTAGCTTAGTTAGTGCAATCTTCTCTAATTTTTCCATCATGTCAGTCTTAATTTATGTAGTTTTGGTCTTATTCGGGCAAAGATACCTAAAACATGCTTAACACCAAAGCTTTAACTCACAACTTTCACCCATTAAAAGAGTATTTAGTCGATAAATGCAACAATTTGTAGCTAAAGCACATTAAAATTGTTATTTATCTAACCTTTACCTACTAAGTCACCTGCGATTCGAGCCTATATGGAAGAAGAAGTAACCATCTACACCCAAACACTCAGGCAAATTAAACATTAAACAACTGTTTCATCACTAAACAGGGGTTTTTTGTTAAATTAGTAAGCAAAAAAGCCTCCGATGGTCACTCATTTAACTGTTGTCTGTTAAGCGGAGTGAATTTTGGTTGGTCAATAGTGGATTGACCAATGAAAAAAAGCAATTTTATCGACTCAATCACCGATTGACCCGACAAAAAAGCAAAAGATGATGACTCAATCGATAATAAAGTACTATAATAAAAGTAATTGGTAACGAAACTGAAACAAATAGGAGTGTTTCAAAATAATTTAATCGCTCAACGTGATAAATAAACCAGTTTTTGTTGTGTACTTGAGGAAAAACTATTTTGATAACTCTCTTTTATAGTGTAGCGTGGGAGAAACGTTTATGAATAGAGAGTATTCTGGGGTGAACGTGTATAAAATTGTAGTAGGAAGTTGTAAAGCTAAGCTGAGTTACGATAAAATCAATGGAGGAAGGACAATTGACTACGGAAGAAAGTAGTTAGTCGTAAGTGGAGAGTGATGATGATTAAGCAGTGAACTATCAATGTTACATAATGTCGACAAGAAAACCCTTTATTTTTATGGATAAGTAGGGACAGGTCGCGACCTGTCCTTAATTGTCCATTGCTATTATGTTTTCCCGATCGCACCATATACAATCGGCTTGCGTAATCATTTAATCAAAATATTCAACGGCTCTAACATTTTGTGTTCGGAACAGGAACACGACACCCCTAGGTTCATGTAGATTTTTGCTTTTGGCAGACACGAATTGCAAATTTGAGTTTTTTTGAATCTACGATATGATATAGATTTTATTGTTACAAACAATAAACCATTAGCCCCTCGTTGCAAACGAAGGGCAGTAAAGGTCAGACAATTTATGTGCGGAGCAGTAGCTCTACACTCCTAAGCTGGTGCGGATATCTGTTTACGTCAAACACGAGTTGCAAGCTATCACTTACGAATTAGTTAGGTAGAATGAAAATCATCATAATGCCTCCTCTTATTATTTATATTTTATTCATTTTTATTGTACCTTTGAGACATCTAATGAATAAAACATAAAAGAAAGTTGCCTCGCTCACCAAAAACAACCGTACACCATAAATGACAATCAAAACACTCACCCCCAAAAAGGCGCTCAACAAAGCATTCCTTAAAGTAAAGCCGAACAGGACAGAGATTGAGAATTTCAAGAAGTATCTGATAAAATTACTTGATAGAACCAATGACACAGAGTCAGAAGAGTTTCATAAGAACTTAGTGATTGATTTTCTGAAAAAGACTTACTACGACCCGAATCATTTTATCAATACCAAAGGACGTAACGACCTAGTTATCCATAACGGAGAGAAAGCAAATAGTTCGGTGGGGGTGATTTTGGAAGCGAAAAAACCGACCAACAAATGGGAGATGGTGAGACCATTTGCTGATTGTGATACGCATGAGCAAAGGATTGCGAAATTGAATGTGAAAGCATTTCAAGAACTGGTGCTTTACTACCTGCGGGAACGTATAATAGAGAAAAACCTTGAGGTAAAGCATTTGGTGATTACCAATATTAATGAATGGTTTATTTTTGGTGCTAACACTTTTGATCGACTTTTCGCACAAAACAAAAGCCTTGTAAAACAGTTTAAAGACTTTGAAGCTGGACGACTAGCTGGCGTTAAAACAGACTTTTTCTATACCGAAATTGCTGCACCATTTATTGCTGATATCAAAACCGAAATTGAATTTACCTACTTCAATTTGCAGGATTATCAAAAACCGCTTCGCAATGCGGATAAGATGGATGACAACAAGCTGATTGCGCTTTTCAAGTTGCTATCGCCTGAGCATCTCCTCAAACTTCCATTTGCCAACGACAGCAACACACGTGACAAACGCTTCTATAGCGAAATGCTTCATATCATTGGTTTGAATGAAACCAAAGAGGGTGGCAAAAAGCTAATTGGACGAAACAAA
>JAQVZQ010000335.1 GCA_028708095.1 Dysgonamonadaceae bacterium | reverse complement strand
TCTTTAATAATATTGTAAAAATGATATGCTTCCGAGCTGAGACTGCTTTTGCTAACCTTTTATCGCCACATTACAAGCGAAATATTGATGAAATACGCTCTTTAGTAAAGGCGATTATCAAACAAAAGGTAGATATAGAGGTAGATAATGTAAATAATCGATTGAATATTACAATTTACCCTTTGTCAAACAATAGAAGCAATAGCGCTCTCGAAAATGTTTTGGAGCAAATTAACAATACTGAAACGAAGTACCCAAATACAAATTTGATGATGAACTTCAAAATCACGACAATGTAGATTGTGTTAGGGTAGGAGTTCTGAATTTGACATATAACGAAAACCTGTAAGAATGAAAAAGAGGTCTGCCTTTTTTGTTAGGCAGACCTCTTATAGAAAACTGTAAGTTTAATTGTCACTTTTTGCTTTCTGCTATATTTTGTAGAAAGTCTAGATATTCTGATACGCTTTTAGACTTGCTTTGTTTTAAATTCTTTTTCAATGCTTTTATTACGTTCTTTTTTTCAAGCTTTGACACATCGGGAGCAGTTGCTTGAGCTACAATATCAAACAAAACTTGTTTTGCTCCAGCCTTTGCCATGACATTATCTTGTGAGAGCATCTTTGTTAACCCATCAATCATGGGTGCACCTATTGATACAGCTGATTTATGGGCTTGCTGGCGAAAACGAGCATCATTTTCATAAAAACCCTTAGCAACATATTCGGGGTCGGTGTCAAAGTCTTGTATTGATATATTTCTAAACTTAACAAACTCTCCTTTTTTACCGTGATTGCCTTGAAACCCCACTGCTCCTTCAATGTTTTTATTTTCCATACCTTTCACGGTATCTATCTTTGCCACGGTAGTTATTTGTCCATCCACAGAGATTGTCACATTTTGGCGATCGCATTTAATTTCCATTTCATGCCAAATACCAGTGGTTTCATCTGGTCGATTGTGAACAGCAACAAGCCCATACATAGAACCAGTGCAATGTAAATCGTCACGGTAAGGTGTCCACGGTGCAAGCAATTGCACTTCAACCCCAGTTCCCCATGCGTTTTCAGGATCAGAACGTATTAATGCACCGCTATTTCCCACTTCTGATAACAAATACTCAAACTTGAAAATATAATTTCCATACCATTTTTCACTAAAAAGATTACTTCCATTTTGTGGTTTTGCAACAAGAATGCCATCCTGTACTTCAAAACCAGGTTTATCATGAGGCACCATTTTCCAATTGGTGAGATCCTTTCTGTTAAAAAGCGTAACTGTTTCTTTTTGAGAAAAAGAGAGTAACGAAATTGTCAAAAAAGCGAATAGTATTATTGTCTTTTTCATTTTATTTTTATTTTAGAGGTAGATTATACATTAGTAAGCGCCCAAGGTTTTCGATTGTTTCTTGATAATAAGAAATTTGCTGCAGGATCGTCTACAAACTTTTCTTCTTTACTATTCCAAAGTAATTTTCTTTTTAGTCGAAAAGAAATAAGAGCCAAATGCATGGGTAATGTCATTTCACGAGAATATTCTAAATTGCTTTCAGGTTGTACCCTCGATTTCACTGAGTCCAAAAAGCTTCTTTGGTGACTAGGTGAGCGAGTTAATGTTTTGGATACCTCTGGAATATCATTCATAACTTCATTGCCGATCTTAATTTTCATTGTTTCATAATCGCATGTTAATGATCCATTCTCACCTTCAAAGTGTGCTCCAATATACATTTTATCGGCACCATCAACATTAGGAGGAGTTGTTGTCCAAAACACATCCAAGTCTTTAAATTTAAAATCCACATCTATCCATTTAGGAGTGTCTGCAATCCCATCGTTAGGTGCTTCTCCACGGGCATCAATACTATAAAGTCCTTTGGGAGAGAGTGACATATATAAAATATCAGCAATATGACACCAAAAATCGGCGAAAACACCTCCTGAGTAATCAAAAAAACTTCTAAACGATCCATGACAACGAACAGGCGTATATTCCGTATAAGGAGCAGGACCTAACCACATATCCCAATCCAAATTTTTAGGAGGTGCTTCATTTTGTGGAAATCCCAAACCAGATGTTCCTCCTGTTTTCCACAAACGCACTGTATTTATTTTACCTAATATGCCAGATTGAATAATCTCAGCTACTCGGTGGTAGTTTTCTCCAGCATGTATGTGATTTCCTAATTGAAAAATACGATCATGTTTTTTGAGGGATTTTAGCATTAAGTTTCCTTCATCAGCTGAATATGACAATGGCTTTTCTCCGTAAACATCTTTTCCAGACTCAAATGCCATCATAGCAACTAAAGCATGCCAATGATCGGGTGTTGCGCAAGCAATTGCATCTATGTCTTTGCGATCAATAATATGTCGAAAATCTGTATAAGCATCAATCTTTGTTGACGGATTTCTCGATGCAAGCGATTTTTGCGCTTTATCAACCCTAAGTTGATCTACATCGCATAATGCTACAATTTCGACATCCGGAAATCTTGAGAACCAGTTTATGTGCTGTCCACCCATATTGCCAGTTCCAATATGAGCAAGCCTGATTCTGTCACTTGCAGCTACTTTATCTGCAATTACTTTGGTGTAAGCTTTAGTAAATAATGGATATGCCATTAATCCCAAGCCTGTGTTTTTTAAAAAAAGTCTTCTATTCATTTTATTATGGCTTTTGAGAGTTGTAACAACTGAAAAAACGATTCCAATGATTTTAGAAACAGATGCAATGTACAAAAAAATATATAAAATTGTAGTATTTGCTGATTTAAAATAACATTTGCATTATTTATTTTGTTTCGCTTTTAATTATGGATAAGCTTTAGTAAAAGATTGTTGTGAGCACTCCATCTTTCACATCGTTTTGTGAAATATCAATATAGTCATATCACCTTCACTAACAACTTTTGAAAATAACAATAAAGAGATGCCGATCCCTCAATTACGTTAAGTTCCACTAAAAAGTAGATGTTAATTTCTATATTTACATCTAACAAAATGAATTCATGCATTTCATTTACTCTGTTTACACGAAAAAAGTCCACAAAAGCGACCCATTTCATATAAGCACTTTTGCAATTGGTGAAAACAGCCACCTAAACAGCCAATAAATCGATAATAAAACAACAACAATGTTTGTGTAAGTTAATGAGTAGGGTGATAATTGCGTGAATAACCTTAATTAAGGGATTTATTTTTGTGCAATTTGAATAAATGACTTTGCTTTATTCAAAAAAACGAAAGTAAATTAGAATAAATGGTTTGCCTATATCGTACTTATAAAAAATTAAACTAACGACTGATTGAAATTTATTATTTACATATTTATCATTCAATCAAGCTATTGATTGTTGTATCAAACCAGCATTTACTTTTTCTTGAATGATCGAATTGTAATGTTTGAAGATGAATACATGATAGAATATGTTCTATAACATAAAAAACAAGGAGTTTTTAAGAAGAAATATGAGCTGCAAATATTTACATTTGTGTTAATATTTGAATAGTTGTCTATATCAAGATTTGATGGTTGGGGAGTTCTATTTGGCAGACCTTTCACTTGCGGGTGTGGGTATTTATTTGTGGCAAGTCTTCCTTAAGTAATTCTAATGCAATAGCATTTGCCCCAATCAAGTAGTAAGGGATTTGATGTTCCTTCATGATCTCGTCAATACAATCGAAAGTTTCTTTAAAGAATGGGGTGGATAATTCTTTATAAGTTTGGTTGGATGTATTCATTGTAAATTATTTCTGCGGTTTCATTATTCCTTTTTCCACCTTCCAGTAGTAAGTCTGCATACACCAAAATAGCAGGAGCTGTTGGTTGGTTT
>JAQVZQ010000334.1 GCA_028708095.1 Dysgonamonadaceae bacterium | reverse complement strand
TTGAACCCACGGAAGCTGAAACAGTTCGAAAAATTTACAAGCTTTTCATAGGCGGCAAATCCACAAGTTTTATAGCGAAATACCTAACACAGAAAGAGATCCCAACACCGGGAGGAAAGACAAAATGGCAGATACGTACAATTGAGAGCATACTAACAAACGAAAAGTACAAAGGCTCTGCACTTCTACAAAAAACATTTACGCTAGATTTTTTGACTATTAACAACTAGAAGTGCTATGTACATTCCTTTATACTATGCTTCTTTGTCGATAGCTGTTTAATAACATCTTTATTTCATAGGGATACATAGCTCTTCTTGTCTCATCTAATGACGATAAAATATACATTTTTTCGTCATTAGTCCATCGAAATTCCTTATCCATATAAGGGAGATATGCTTTATTCAATTCATCTGCTCGGAGTAATCGATAATGTTTGAGTGTTTCTTCATCTTCGGATGTTTGAAATGTCTTAAAATCACTATCAGCACATTCTTTAATCAAGTACCGGTAATGTGGATTTTTCATCATGCTCTCCCTAATTTGATTCCAATATATTTCAAATGTTGTCTTATTATGCTTGTCTCTCATCATGAACGATGTTGGAATTACCTTATGCTGATCACGTATGTATTCATTATCTGCACGAAAGAAAAATGTATTTGGATAATTTGAATCCGTCATATTACCTGTTGCCATAAATCCAATTCCGAAATATCCGTAATTATCATTTTCATCCTTTGCCCGTTGCCAAAACATATAATCCAAATTTTCTAACTTTGTTTCAAAGTTTTTAATTTTCTCTGGATTAAATTTAACAATCTGTCTTGACCTTATTATATTTAAAATTGTTGCACTACTGAAGTATTTGATTCTGTTATGATACCTTTCTTTATAATATTTACTTTTTTCGAATTCATCACAATTTATCTGACCTTTACGCATCCCGTTATATAATTCAGTAGCACTCAAACGATTCTGGCTGTATTCAAATAGTACAGGATTATCAACCAGATATTGTAATCCAAGCAAATGCGGTAAACTTTGGGGTTGGAATGTGAATTTTATTATATCCCCATTATCTATTGGAATTGTTATTCTTGTCTTTATTAAATTTTCGTAATCATCAATAATATCCTTGATTATGCCCAAAGAATGCCTCCGAGAATATGTAACTATTAACAGGTAAGAACATTTTATAATCGTTGTTTCATGCATAACTAAAATGTCCCCTAGGCAACGCCAGAGGACATTTTAGAACATTTTTTCAAATTTTCCTCTTTTAAGAGTAAGATACTATTGGCTCAATGCCCAAACCAACATGAAGACCTCCACTTGCATTTGGTATCACTCACACAAGCTTCAACAGCCAAAACGGTTGCTTTTCCGTAAAAAAACAACACTAACAGTATACGCAATTAGTAAATAAATAATGCCTTATGATTAAATTATAACATAAATCTAAACTTTATCAAGAATTATCTTTTGTATTAAAATAGGGAAATCACAGTTGATTATAACTCTTCATTGTTCTATCACTAGTGTAACAAAGAGGTACCTTTACGTCAATCAGTGGTCTAAATAGTGAAACATCCAACCTGCCCTCACAACCCTGTATTTAAAAAAAAACATCTATTCTGCTCTGTCACTAACCCCTGACATCTGACCTGCTCTGTCGCACTCAAAACCAGCCTCTTTGACTTGTTTCCGCAAACCGAAAAATGTGCATATTTTCAAGTCAATATTTTTATCCTTAAAATCTCAAAAGCCCTTATTTACAGCCTTTTCAGCGATACTACTCTTCAACCCTTGTTATCAATACCACGCACTCAACGTGGCCGAGTTGATGGAATTGATGCCTGTGGGTCTATTTTTTTAAGTATCTGTTCAAGTAAACATGCCAATGGGTTTTTTGAACATTTTTGAAAAACCATCGTTCAAGGAAACATAGCCACTATGCAGTTTCATCAGCACTTCGTATTTTCTTAACAGTTGCAAAATCCGGACACTACCATTAGTCTTAAAGTTTTTTCGCTTCAACTAGCAACCGGTTAATTGATTTTTTCAATTCTTTCCATTCCTTTGGCTCTGTAATAACATCAAATTCACCTAAACCAATCTCTGACAAATCACAGTGTTTTACATCTTCTTTAATTGTTGCATAATATGTTGAATAGTATTTATCTTTAAGTGTAACCAGACTTATTGTCTCGTATCCTGGCAGTGACATTACTTCACCTTTATCATTCAGCGTTAAAAACATCCAATATATTCCGTCTGTGTAAATAACTATTCCACAAAATTTTATCTCAGAGATTAATTCATCCTTAATTTTTATGTCGTTTAACGAATCATGCAATGGGCGATAATACTTTCCATCTTTCAACGTTCTAGGCATTTTGGTTTCCACCATTAAATATGGCTTTATAGGATTGGAAACCGTATATTCTTCTGAAACAAAAATATAATCTGGAACAGTATAAGAACCATCATCCTTTAAAGCACATATTTTTTTCATTCTATCTTTGAACACTGTTTCATTATCAGTTTTTGGCCCGGATCTCCTATCATCAAAAATAGGGATAATTTTAACACCTTCAGGGCAGCACATCCTAAAAAAAGGTATAAATATTTCTGCAAGATATTCCTCTCGTAAACAATCTCTCAGCAATTCATTTAATCTATTCATGTACTGTGAAAAGGTGATTTCTTCATCACTGGTAACTATTTTCAATTCATTATCTGCTTCTTTCATATGCGACAAACACTCCTTTATGACCTGACATCAATCCTGCCCACTGTTTCTATTCAGCTAATAAATAAATATAATACTTGTGTTACAGTCATAACTAGCATAAAAATAAGAATACTAGTTATATAGCTATATACTCCTATCATTTCCTAATCCTAAATTAACCTCGTTTATTCGTATTACAGACATGTTTACGATTTAACACTATAAAAGTATTATGATAAATACTGGCATATCATTTAGTTATCATGTATTTAAAAACATCTTTATTTGTAATTTTGAATACAGTTTTTATCAGCATCAATTTTACATCCATCCTGTCTTCTTGCAATGGTATTCATTAGCATATTTCAGCTTTGGCCACAGAATATTTACGCTCTCTCGGATTACTTCTCTGTCCATTTATTAGTTAATTTCTTATTTTTCTATTGTACCTGCAAGCCGGATAATTGCTACATCCCATAAATCTGCCATATGGTCCACTACGCTCACGTAATCGGCCTTCACATTCCGGACAGGTATTAGGATCATACTTGATTCTCGCAGTTGTAACCATCTCTTCTAACTTTAGCTTCACATCTGGATTATTAGCTGAGCATTCCTTGCAAGTTCCCAGATTAATGTGCCCAGCTCCACCATAAGAGCTGAATTCATTATCTTTAGCAATCTTTCCACAGAACTCACATTTAATCCAACGATTTCCTTCATCATCTCTGATCTGCGTTTCCTGCTGCGTGAAGTTAGATTCCATGTTACGCCTGAAATTTTCTTCGCGCCTTCGGATTTCAGCCTGACGCTGTTCTTCTTCTAATCTTCGTTTCTCCTCGAGTTCAGCTCTATGTTTGGTAGCTTCTTCAGCTTGGCGGATGCGTTCTTTTTCTGCCTCTTCCTGCTGTTTTCTACGTTCCTCACGTTTACGTTCTTCTTCCTCAAGAAGCCTTTTCAAATTCTCTGCGCGTCGTTTTTCTTCCTCAACACGCCGGATTTTCTCAGCCTCAGTGTTCTGGTTGAACTGTTCTTCAGTCCTCACCTTCATCACATCGAGAGTATTGCCGGCAAATATTACTTTGCCATAATCATCTATGGAGAATTCACTCAACTGGCCATCT
>JAQVZQ010000333.1 GCA_028708095.1 Dysgonamonadaceae bacterium | reverse complement strand
TCTACAATGGGAGTTATACGTAAACCCCCATTTTATGCTATGAAACTGTACCCGGGTGGTCCAAATACTAAAGGAGGTATTAATGCGGACGCAAAGAGAAGAGTGTTAGACTGGGACGGAAACCCAATTAACAGATTGTTTACGGCAGGTGAAATTTCTTCGGTATTTAAGTTTGCATACCAAGCCGGAGGGAATCTTACCGAGTGTATTGTATGTGGCCGTGTTGCAGGTAAAAATGCTGCGGCAATGCCAAGATGGGAATAAACAGCCTTACCAAGCAGCAAAACACACTATTTAGGCTATATTTCACTAAAACACTCTTGAGCAAGATCTATAAATCTTTTAGATGCTGATGAAAGATTTGTGCCCTTTTTATAGGCAATAACAAAAGATCTTACAGCTTTGTCCGAATCAATACGGAAATAGTTTACTTTATCTTTTACAGAGGAGGTCTGCTCTATTATGTCAGAAACAAAACCAACGCCCATATTTAACGCAATAAAGTTATTAATTGTATTCATATCTTGAGACTCAAAGAGAATATTTGGAGAAAATCCAAAATCTCGGCAAATGTCGTCACTTATCCTCCTTATTTTTTGATATTTCTTCAACAAAATATAGGATTGATCTTTCATAAGTGACAGGTCAATAGTAGGAAGATTGCTGGAGTTGTTTTGTATAGAAATATATATTTCTTTAGGTGCCGCGAAGTAAATTTTCTCCTGAAACAATGGTACATAAGCAATACTATCTGACAAGACAGGCAGAGGAATTATACATAAATCCAATTCATCTTTCAAAATATAATCCTCCAAATGGTTTGAAAAATCCTCAATCAGCTCAATGTGGATACCCGGATAACGAGTGTAAAAGTTGCGAAAGAGTTCAGGTGAATAGTATCTTCCATAAAATTGCGAAAAACCGATTCGTATGACTCCATCACTAAAGTTTACGACGTCATAAATATTTTGAGTCATATAATGAAACATTTCAATAATCCGGCTCCCGTTTTCAAACAATAGTTTTCCAGCGGGAGTCAGAACAAAGTTGCTTTTATCTCGAAAAAGGAGTTGTGCATTAAGTTCTTTTTCAAGTCTCTGCAAACAAAGGCTCAATGCCGGTTGACTTACAAAAAGCTTCTTTGATGCACGAGTAAAGCTTTTCTCATTGACAATTGTTATAAAGTATTGAATTTCTTTTAATTCCATGGTGGGTTGTGTCTCCTTTAATTAAGTAGTTTTTTGACAAGTGAATATAGTTACTATAAATTTGGCTTATATATACATAATATTTTAGATTGTCACACTTGTCAAGTAATCCAATAGTAACAAAAGTAGGTTTCACAAACAACACTCCCATCACATTTAGCAAGGGAAACAATCACTTATAGTCAATTATTTGTGGTGATTTCAAAAAGTCAAGTATTATTATGATTAATACATTTAGTTTTACAATTGCTTAATTGCAGGAATATATAAATAAACCTGCATTAAAATAAAAAATCTTATTGTGAAATAAGAGGAAGTAAAAAAGGATAGCAAGGTAAAACCTTGCACCGACAAACTCGGAGCATACCGAGAGATTATTAAAACACATTAGGAGGTATACAGATATGGAGAACAAAGGAATAGGGTTAGTAGAAAAGAAACAGGGTTGGAAGGTCGCAGTAGCAGGCGAGTTTATGCTTAGTCGAACATTTAAATCACACAAGGAGCCGGGCTTCTTAAAGATTAAGGAAATTATTGACAATTCAGATGTATGCTATGGACATCTTGAAATGAACTTTGGAAATTATACTGTTAGCCCTTCGAGAGGTGATTGGATTGGCAGTTATATGATGGCTGATCCGGCTATTGCTGATGACATAAAATGGTTGGGTGTTGATATAATGTCACTTGCCAACAATCATAGCTTTGATTTTGGCGCATCCGGAATACTTGATACCATCAACCACACCAAGGACTCAGGCATAGTATGTGCCGGGACAGGCAAAGACTTGGAAGAAGCTAGGGAACCCGGATATTGGGAAGGCGAGGCCGGTCGAGTGGCATTGATTTCCACATCCACAGGCAATGGTCACTATGAATGGGCAAATCTCTCAAAAGGTAGTATGCCTGCTAGACCCGGTATTAATCCGTTAAGAGTAAAGATGCGATATAGAATTCCTAAGGAAGAAGCAATAGCTTTGCGTAATATTGGTATGAAGTTGGATGTACTTCGTGTTTCAGGTGCCAAGGTAGAGGGCAATACCCCTGTAGGTCTTGAAGAGGACGAGTTCCGTATCTTTATGCCATCTGATCAATCTCAGAAAGGCAGTGGAGTTTTTTGCGAAGGAGAGGATTTTGGTATTGAATCTAAATGTAATGCAAGAGATATTGATGGTAATCTTCGATCTATTAAGGAAGCAAAGATTATGTCTGATTTAGTAATGGTCGCTCATCATTTTAATATATCTGAGGGAAGTCGAAGTGATGTACCTCCAACCTTTGCTCGTGAGTTTGCACATGCTGCGATTGATGCTGGAGCTGATGCATATTTTGGACACGGGTGGCATAAGACTCTTGGTGTAGAAATTTACAATGGAAAACCGATTTTTTATGGGTTAGGTAACTTTTTTGCACAGAGTCAGTTTATTCGAAGGGTTACGTATGATAGCTACGAGACATGGGGTCATGATATAGCTCAACTCATTAATTTAAGACCCTCAGACGAGCCACTCCATCCTGGTATGGATAGAGTACAGTCAACATGGTGGAGCTCAACTCTTATTGAGATGGAATTTACTCCCGACAAGAGAATCAAATCAATAACCTTCCATCCAGTGGAATTAGGACGCGACGTTTCTCAGACTGCTCCAATCACAAGGCATACTGGTAAATTTCCTGAAGGTCGCCCTATAATTGCTACTGGGGATAACGCGCATCGTATTTTAGAACGTTTACAGACACTTTCTGAACCTTTTGGCACCGAAATTAAGATAGACGGAGATATAGGCTACTGGGAAGCATAATTGACTTTTAGTCACTCAGTTAGTAAAAAGTAAAGTTATGACTATGAATTACAAAAAGTATACTTTATCCAACTGAAGCATATGACCGAGAATATGAGGTAACCTTGATTAAGACAATCTTTCCTATTTTTTAAGAAATAAAAAAAATAATATTTTATTTTAATGATGGTGATTTAAAGGTGTTTATTTTATTTTCCAAGTGCAAACAATAATTTGAAGCGTTAAGTGAGGGAGTGATAAAATGTACGAGCAAAAAATTGGATATAGGGTAGTTGAGGATATTGAGAGACCATCTTCTGATCTTATTGAAAGAATGAGAAAGTATTCAACTTGTGAAATTTGTGATGGGATGGCTCTTTACAGTGCAATGAATCACGATATTAAATTGATGGTAGGAGATAAAAAGAAGATTTGTGGTTCAGCGATTACTATAAAATTAACATTGGGTGACAGCTTACTTGTAACTAAAGCTATTTCAGTAGCTAAACCTGGTGATGTTATAGTTATTGATGGGCATGGAAGTTCAAATAATGCAGTTTGGGGTGAATGCAGAAGCCTTCTTGGCAAAAAAATGGGACTGGAAGGTGTAGTTGTAGATGGAGCTATCAGAGACATTGAAGAGAATAAAAAAAATGGTTTTCCTGTCTTTGCGAAGTCAATTTGCTGTGGGGCAAGTTCAAAACATTCATATGGCGAAATCAATATCCCCATAAGTTGTGGGGGAGTCGCTGTATATCCAGGTGACATAATTATAGGAGATAGCAATGGAATATGCGTAGTGCCAATGAAATTTGCTGAGCAGATAATGAAAGAGGCAGATAAAAAAATATTAAAAACAAAACTTTTAAAGC
>JAQVZQ010000332.1 GCA_028708095.1 Dysgonamonadaceae bacterium | reverse complement strand
AATGGACAAGTTATCCTATTCAATCCGGAGTCGTTCTTAAAGTCAAAGATTTCATCAATGGCGAAATAACAGGCAAAAACATGAAGTTTAGAATTTTGGAAGTGGACCCTTCAGCAAATGTAACATGTAATGTCGTTTGTCCAGGGGTATTGACAAAACCATCTGGAGAATTAGCTTCAACTGTTAATGGTCTTGCCGCCATCAATGGATCTTTCTTTGATGGAACTACCGGACTTGCTCAAACCTATCTGAGAATTAACGGAACCAAAATAAATGGTGATGGTTTAACAGGTGGGGAGGCTGACAACAAAAATCGTGCAGGAGGTAGTGTGGTGGTTGATGCTTCCGGAACACCAACTATTCAGTTAAAACCAACGCCGTATGTTACTGATTGGCAGGATGCAATTCAAGGTCAGGATGTGTTATCAGGAGGCCCTGTACTCTTACTTGACAGGAAAAAAGTGGTATTCTCTCCTTCTTCCTATAATACTGAAACGTCATATAGACGAACTGTTATTGCAAAGAAAATGGACGGAACAACGGTTCTTCTTGCCATCGAAGGAAGTAATAGCTGTTTTGATTTGCAGCAACTTGTTTATGCACTTGGGTATAAAGATGCTATAAATTTAGATGGTGGTGGTTCTACAATGATGGTCATTAAGGATCGTGGTTTAGTAATTACTCCTACTGATGCTGATGGCGAACGAAGTGTTTCTAACATGTTGATATTAAAAAGTAAGTAGTCATCTAAAATCAAACTCAATAAAGTTAATTAAATTGGTTATATCAGTTATTACATTTCGATCGAGACATTTCTTACGCTATTTTTTTTCTGCAATCATCTGTTTAATGGACATATAAGTTAATGGATCACATCTGTGCTTTATATTTAATTTACCTCACATGAGAAAAATCTTTTTAATAATACTTATTACTATTACAAAACCTTTAATGTCGTTAGGCGCTGATGCTCCTATATATTTAGATCCAAAACAGCCGATTGAAAAAAGAATTGAGCACTTGATGTCGCTGATGACTTTAGAAGATAAGATTGTTCAAATGTGTCAATATGTTGGGTTGGAACACATGAAAGAGGCCGAAAACCACATGACGGAAAAAGAATTGCAAAGCAACGATGCCCGCGGTTTTTATAAGGGTTTGCATTCTTCTATGGTTGCTCAGATGGTTGAACAGGGTAAAATTGGTTCTTTTCTACATGTTCTGACTTCCGAAGAGGCTGATTATTTACAACAACTTGCGGAGAAAAGCCCTCTCAGAATCCCTTTGTTAATCGGTATTGATGCAATTCATGGAAACGGACTTTATAGCGGTTCTACCATTTATCCTTCACCAATAGGAATGGCATCTTCATTTGCTCCTGACCTGGTAGAAAGAGCAAGCCGGCAGACAGCTCTTGAAATGAGAGCAACAGGCTCACAATGGGCTTTTACACCTAATATTGAGATAGCCCGTGATCCACGTTGGGGAAGAGTGGGAGAAACTTTTGGAGAAGATCCCTATTTAGTTAGTTGTATGGGTGTTGCAACTATTCGTGGACTCCAGACGAATGATTTCACAGGAGTAGATAAAGTAATTGCCTGTGCAAAACATTTGGTTGCAGGTGGTCAACCGGTAAATGGTACAAATGCTGCGCCAATGGATGTGAGTGAGAATGCACTCAGAAATTTGTTTTTGCCACCATTCAAAGAAGCGATTATGAAAGCAAAACCATTCACATTAATGGCAGCACATCATGATCTGAACGGTGTTCCTTGTCACGGCAATAAATGGATTTTGACAGACATTGCCCGAAAAGAATATGGTTTCGATGGATTTATTGTCAGCGATTGGATGGATATGGAAGCTTTGTGCTCCAAACATAAAGTGGCAAAAACGATGAAAGATGCTTTTTGTCTATCAGTAGATGCAGGTATTGATATGCACATGCACGGACCTGAATTTGCCGAAATAATGAAAGAATTGGTAGAAGAAGGGCGCATTTCAGAAGAACGTATTAATCAGGCTTGTCGTAAGATACTGGAAGCAAAATTTAGATTAGGACTTTTCGAACATCGGTATACTGACAAAAAAACAATTGAGAAAGAAGTATTTTCTTCCGAACATCAAAAAACTGCCTTAGAGTTGGCTCGTCGTTCAATTGTTCTTCTTAAAAATGAGAAATTATTACCTTTAGATAGCAAGAAATACAAAAAAATACTCGTAGCGGGTCCCAATGCCAATAATCAATCCATTATGGGTGATTGGGTGTTTCAACAACCCGATAAAAATGTAATTACCATTCTACAAGGCATTAAAAAAAGTGCTCCCTATTCAGAAGTAAACTTTGTAGATGTAGGCTGGAACTTATCAACAATAGATTCGGCAAAGATTCAGCAAACAGTTGCGCAAGCAAAGAAATGTGATTTAGCTATACTGGTGGTTGGAGAAGACTCCTATCGTCAACACTGGAAAGAAAAAACGGATGGTGAAAACCGGGACAGAATGGATATTACTTTGTGGGGATCGCAAGAAGAATTGGTAGAGGCTGTTTACAAAACAGGAACTCCTACTATTGTGATTCTGGTAAATGGAAGACCACTTGCAACTCCATGGATTAGTAAACATATTCCAGCGGTTATCGAAGCATGGGAACCTGGTTCGATGGGAGGTCAGGCTGTCGCAGAAATTCTCTTTGGTCAGGTTAATCCCAGTGGAAAATTACCCATTACAGTTCCGCGACATGTAGGTCAGATTCAATGTGTTTATAACTACAAACCGTCTTATAATTCACATCCTGTAATCGACGGATTATCCACCCCCCTTTATCCTTTCGGATATGGCTTGAGTTATAGTAATTTTCAGTATAGTAACTTAGTGCTTTCTTCTTACGAAATCAAAAAGGAAGAATCATTAAAAGTGTCGGTTGACGTAACAAATACAAGTGCTGTCGATGGTGAAGAAGTTGTACAACTTTATATTCGGGACAATTACAGCCTGCCAACCAGACCCGTGAAAGAACTGAAGAAATTTAAAAGAATCTCAATCAATCCGGGAGAAAAACAAACTATAACTTTTGACCTAAAACCAGATGATCTGGCATACTATAACAGCCAAATGGAGTTTGTGGTTGAATCGGGTGAATTTACGATCATGGTGGGCGGTAGTTCTGAGGATAAACAATTATTAAAAAAACAATTATCAGTATATTAATCGAAAATGAAAAAAATACTTATTTTATCTTTCTTTCTTATTCTATTATCGTACAATGGTGTTGCTCAAAACTACGATGTGGTAGTTTACGGCAGTTCGTCAGCCGGTGTTATTGCAGCCACTAAAGTTGCCCGAATGGGTAAAAAAGTGCTGTTGATAAGCAATACAAATCATATAGGTGGACTAACTGCATCCGGCCTGGGGGCTACTGACCTCAATAAACCTACTCATATTGGCGGCATGTCGCGTGAGTTTTACAAACGTATATACGACTATTACATGAACCCTGAAGTTTGGACAGCGCAAACTCGCAAAGATTATTTCGATCATATTGGCAAACGCATTTTCGGTGGAAAGAATGAAAAATTAGGCATACAGTGGGCATTTGAACCCAAAGTTGCCGAAAAGGTATTTAATGATATGCTTCATGAGAAAAACGTAAAGGTGGTTTACGGACAACGGCTTTTGCTCAGCAAATCTGGTGTAGTGAAATCAGGGACCAAAATACGTACCATTATCATGGAGAGTGGTCAAAAATACAGTGCAAAGGTTTTTATCGATGCTACATACGAAGGAGATTTAATGGCAATGGCTGGCGTTAGCTATCATATGGGTCGTGAAGCTAATAGTCAATATAACGAAACGTATAATG
>JAQVZQ010000331.1 GCA_028708095.1 Dysgonamonadaceae bacterium | reverse complement strand
AAAATCTGAACCATTGATTAGTAACTTAATCCTAGTTAACGGCGAAAATTTCAAGATAAACGATATTCAAGTTGAAGCAACTAATATTACTTCAAAATATCTTGCATTGGAGGATAGTTCCGTTACCGCTAATGAAATAAACATATCAGATGGTTTTGTTTTGGATAAAGTTGCATTAAAAAGTAATAAACTCAATGTGTTGCTTACCGATAAAATATTCACAGAAAGTTATCTACTAGGCAAAGAATATGGTGGCAATCTTATCCGCCTAGATTTCGTTATAACTCAAATTGAATTGAACCCATACGAATCAAATGTTTTTGAATGGCAGTCAATTTGGAGTACGAACAATGCAATTTGTGTGTCAAAAAGCATTGATAATGCAATTCGTGATGTTAATGTCATACCTACTTCTCCAAACAGGCGCGTTATTCATACCATTTTTATTAAAACGGAATCTTATTAATTTACTAATCAAATAAATCAGAAACAACATGAGAAAAATTGAAGCATTAAAAGAGGTTCAGGCGTTGATAGGCGAAACCTATATGTACGCAGTTATCATTGGCATTATAGCCATAGTTTTGGCTTTTATTATTGCCACACTCATTAAATGGCAAGGAGGAAAAAATCCTCGTGACCACGTAAAAAGGCGAATATGGTATATTATTATAGGTCTTGTTTTTCCAATTGCATTTTTTCTTTACAATACTTTATATGTAAGCAGTTATATTGCTAAAGCTCCGTTACAAGCCCAGTTTTCCACCGCCAATATTTTGGCAACTTTGATAGTTTTAGGCGTATATGTTGTTGTTGGCATTATCACTATGATGATTATGCGAAGCACGAAATGGGGTAGTATTCTTGGTAAATCTAAAAATTAATATAATGGCTAAAGTATTTGTAATAGGAATCGGTGGCACAGGAATGCGCTGTATTGAGGCGTTTACACATTTATGTGCTATGGGAATGTTCGACAAAACGGATGTTCACTTGTTAGCGTTGGACACCGATAAAGACAACGGTAACTTTACCCGTCTCAAAAATCTAAAAGAGGCATACATAAAAACAAAAGGTATTAATAAAAAGCAGTTTGCCTTGGAGGAAACATTCTTTTCTTCAAATCTGCATTATTATCAATTCAGTCCTGATTATTCACGGCTTTCAACTTTTTCTGCAATATATAATTATGGTGATACGAAGTTTAGTAATCCAGAGAAAGCAGCTATTGCTGATTTGCTTTTTACCGATAATGCAAAAGACTTTGATTTGAAACATGGATATCGAGCTCAAACGCATTTAGGTAGTATGCTCATGTATCATTCTATTATAGATGATGTTAAAACGAATGACCGCAGTGATTTGCGGAAATTTATTCAGGAACTAATTTCTGCCTGCACATCTGGCAAGCCGCGTGTGTTTATTCTTGGGTCAGTTTTTGGTGGTACTGGTGCATCTTCTATTCCCATTATCCCAAAAGCAATAAAGGAAGCAGCTGCTTTGATTTCAGATGCAACTGATATAGAACGCAATGCATATTTTGGTGCAACATTGCTTACTAGTTATTTCTCTTTTCCATTGCCAAACGACAGTGAAAAAGCAAAGCAGAAAGTTATAGCAACTTCCGACAAATTCTCTCTAAACTCTCAGGCGGCAATGATGTTTTACGAAGCAGACGAAACCGTAAAAAAGACTTATCAAAAGTTTTATCTGATGGGTACAGAGACACTTGATTGGAAACCAAGCAAGGTAAAAGATAAAACCATTACAGGTGGTGAAAGTCAGGAAAACGATTCGCATTATATTGAACTTTTGGCCGCTTTTGCTGCTTACCATTTTTTTAACTCTAATGAAGAAGGTACAGATGAAGCAGGCTTAGCAGGTTTGGATGACCTTAAACGCGAAAAAAGAATAGAATATTTGTATCGTACTTTCAATGAAAATGGGAAAATTGACTTTACTGATTTTGTTAGCAGTGCAAAAAAGGAAGATTTTGCTAAGAAAATTGGATTGTTTACTGCAATGAGTTACTTGACATTGCTTGATGATTATGATTTTTTTGTTCAAGCACAAAGTGGTGAATTGAAAAGAGTGAAAATCGATGGGTATGAAGATATTGACCTTGAGGAAGTACGCAATCTAAAAAAATATATGGCATTGTTTCATTTTAATGTAAACGGTGGTGATATTAAAGACGGATGGTTGCGTCAAGTGCATCGTTCTACTGGTGGTGGCGATAATTTTATGCTAAATAGTGGGAACTTTAGTTGTAATTCTATTAGTGAATTTAAAAGATTCAATTTTAATACGAAACTTTACCAAAAAGATTCTGATTTTGAAACACACAAGTTCAAAGCAGCAATGATTTCTGATGGAAATTGTAGAGATATTTTCGACAAGTTTGTTAAATCTTTTATTGCTTCTAAAGAACCTGAAAATATCACTAACAAAAACGAAAAGTTAATCAAAAGGGTGTATGATACGCTCTGTCAGTTGTATGAATTTAAAAATTAAGAATCATGGGTAAAGCAAAATTAATAAAAAGTACTGAGGGCACTAAGTCCAATCCTGAGGGAAAGTGGTATGTGCATGATCAAATAAAGCCATTTATTCAAGGTATTATAGCGGGCGACTTAGATATTAATCAAGTATCAAGTACGCTTATTTCTGGAGTTCCCACACCATGGGCAAGAGCGAAGCTATTTTGGTTTGCTTTTGACTATCTGCAACGACAAGACGCTAATATAACTACCTCAGGATTAATTGATTTTTATGGTATCTTACGAGATGAATGGAAAGGAATTATGGCTTTGATTGCCTTGTTCCCTGATCGTGTTACTTTTTCTGATCCCATTTATATGAATCCGAAAGAAAACAACCTGTTTGAATTGTCAAGTGCATTCGGGCGGATGCTTTTGGATGATGCAGATTTATGGACAGACCAGCAGAAAAAACAACGTAATCCTGACGAATTACCTTTTGTGCAGTTATTACGCTACAATGGTCAAATTATTGGTGGAACATCTCCTTTTTCGATTGTTTTCCCTGCTGTAGAATATACCAATTTAAAACATGCTGGCGATATTCCTTGGTACAGAAATGGAAAGTTTGAAGATCCAATGAAATTTTTAGACAAGGATAAAATTCAAAAATTATATCTCTTTCTGAAAAATATTAATGGTAATTTTGAGGAATACGAGAATAATATCAATATAGCCAGACCAAATAATAAATTAGATTTATCGGGTTTAAAATCTTATTTGCGCAAGTGGCAAAAAGATATAGAGTTGAAGGAAAATAATTTGCAAAAAAATGGAACAGTAGCAAAATATTCTAATTTGGCTATGCCGTATAATGCTTTATTATCATCAGTTCAAAAAGTATTTCAACTTACAACTGGTGAATTTACATTTGATAAACCTGCGGATGCAAGTTTAATTAAAGCAGAACTAAGCGATTTGCAAAACATTCTCAAAGAAGATAAAAAAATTATTGGTTGGTTTGAATCATCTGACAGGAAAAATCCACTATCAGCTGCTGCGGTTTATTATCTGAAAGTAAACGATGTACGCGACACTGAGAATCCAACTAAATATTTCTCGTTGCCTCTGAGTATGGAAGGTATTCAGATGTTTACACAGCAATTGGGAAGATTAGTATCTCATCAAGACCCAAAATTTGATATTGTTGGCAAAATCAGTGAGCAAGGTAATTTGGTAGTTGATTTAACAGTATCAATAGACAATCAGCCATATAAATTAAATTCAAAAGAATACGAAATTGAATGGGTAACGACAAACAATAAGGTTATTATGTGGCCTGATTTTATTTCTGATAATTGGGATGCTTATTATCTTTATTC
>JAQVZQ010000330.1 GCA_028708095.1 Dysgonamonadaceae bacterium | reverse complement strand
CAATCTCAACAAAGAACGTTGTATGGCACCAATACTGGCAGGAGACACATTGCCATATTTAGTTGTAAACTCCTTGCGATTGTCGCCAACAAACTGCACCATCTTTTGCAAGTCTTTTAAATCTAAGAGCAACAAATTGTTGTCATCAGCAATTTTAAATACCATCGATAAAATGGCGCTCTGTGTATCGTTCAGGTCAAGCAAACGTTCCAACAAAAGAGGACCCATTTCCGTGATAGTAGTGCGCACAGGATGACCTTGCTCGCCAAACACATCCCAAAACTGAGTTGGAAATGCTTTAAACTCAAAACCTTTTTCAAGAAGTCCGTATGACTCCACCCGTTTTGTGACACTCTCTTTGTTTCCCCCTGCTTTTGCAATACCAGAGAAATCTCCTTTAATGTCGGCTACAAACACGGGGACACCCATATCACTAAAGGTCTCAGTAAGATTTTGCAAAGTAACAGTTTTGCCAGTGCCGGTTGCCCCTGTTATCAGCCCGTGACGATTTGCCATCTGAGGATTTAAATAAACTTCGCCATTCTCTGAAATAGCAATTAAGGCATGCTGTTGATTGTCGTACATAGTGTAAAAGATTTGTTGTTGATAGGAATAACAAATATACCTATTAATTATTATATGCGGAAAGACTTCACGCAAACTTTTCGTGCTCTTTACATTTGATTTAGTATTAATTAAAAATAAGAAGTACTCATGAAGATGCCAAATGTATATTTATTAAAGAACTCATGCTTAAAACACAATTAATTCTATATTTACCTAACACGCTACACTTATATCAAATGAAAAAGTAGAGTATATAAATTTTTCACACTTAAAAAATGTTGATTTTATTATCATTAGTATATTGTCTTATGATTCAATTGTTGAATCGATGCTTAATTCATTATTGAATCATGAAACAACTCTTGAATCGTCATTCAACTCATTATTTAATGATGTTTCAATTGTTGAATCGCCACTCAATAGTGAGTTATATCTTAAAACAAGAGTTGTTTTGAAATTCAATAACGTGTTTACCTTTAAAATGATCTGTTTTAAGTGCGAATTGAGAATAATATATGTTTACAGAAAAGCTGAAAGCATGATATGTTTAAAATAAATAGGATTTTACTCTCTCTAAGAATGAATTATACAAAATAAGTAGCTTTGTATAGTCTGAAGATGTAAATTGTAAAAAATTTATACTTTTATGATGTGCGAAAGCATGAGAATCATACTTTTTATGCTTTATTCATTTGCGGAAGAGAGAACTAAAAGTTTGTGCCATTTCATTTTAGAAGGTAAGTTTGCGCTAACGAAAGAGATATATTAAAAGTTGCATAGAGGATGCACCGCTACCGCGAGAATCTTTCTCTTGGTTTTGATGGTCAGTTGGTGGTGCTGTTAACCAATGTTTCAGTGATTGTGACTTATAGCTAATAGCAAGAAGCTAACAGCTAACAAATATTGGTTAAGCAATTTTTTTTGCTACTTTTGTGAAAGACATATAACGAGATCAATAATATGAGCAGAAAGAAAATAATTATTCGAATTCTTTTAATCTTAATCGGATTAATTGCAATAGTAGCAGTATACTTCTTTTTCACCATGCCACAGTGGAAAGCTTTCTATCTTGCAAGTGCGGGGGGAGTGCTTATACTGAATCTGGCTTTCGCTATTTTCTTTATTAATCGCAACTTCAAAGACTAAGACTTGTGCTCTAATTCAAAAGTGAGATCATCAAAAATTTCTTTATACTTTGGATTGTCTGAATTTGCAAATTCAGCAACTTTTTCCATGATACCAGTTGTCGACTTTTCATCTCTTCTTACCAAATGTTTCAACACATTTAATGCTGCTCTGCTCAACAAACTATCTTCAGATTTCACATCTTTCAATGCTTGCTCAATGATGGGTGATATGTTTATGTTTTGTAGCAAATCAGCATTTATCAACATCAATCGCACATAGAGCCAAAATCCAGTTAAACGAATGGATGGATTATTGTTTGATGTCCATTTTTGAACCAACACATCCGAATAAGACAACTTTTGCAATAGGTTTCTACACAAATGCTCTCTTATTTCCTGATGTTGAAGTTCAGCAGCCCATTCATCAGCTTTTGATTCTGAAAACTCGTTGATAGGATAAATCATAGTAGCCAACATCTTCATTTCGCGCACATCAAGCTTCCAGATTGTTTGGGCTAAAGCCGCATTCTCTTTATACTTCAGAGCAATGTTTTTTAAGCGTGGTACATCAACACCAAAATT
Source organism: Dysgonamonadaceae bacterium (assembly GCA_028708095.1). GTDB lineage: Bacteria > Bacteroidota > Bacteroidia > Bacteroidales > Dysgonomonadaceae > UBA2632. The sequence goes on along the minus strand of JAQVZQ010000330.1, from coordinate 1,621 downwards.
CATTTTATAGTCCATGCCCTTTTCACGCATGCTTGAAGAAACAACTCCATTCATAGCAAGGCGCAAATCTGTTCTTATATTTCGTATTAGTTCTTCCATCATATTTCTTTTATAGTGCAAAAATAATTTAATTTCAACTCAAAACGAAACATCTTCAGGTTTAATAGTTATTTTTGCATAAACAGTCATTTAATCAACAAACTTAAAATCAAACTTTCATGAGGCTATTGTTAATAAGTAATTCTACTAACCCAGGTGAACCATATCTGGACTATCCAAAGCACAATATCAAAAACTTTTTAGGTGACAAACCGCTTAATTGCTTGTTTATACCTTACGCAGCTGTTACTTTTTCATTTGATGAATATGAAGAAAAAGTAAACAACCGACTGGCCGAAGTGGGTCTTAAAGTAACAGGAATACATCGTTATGACAATCCTCTTGAAGCTGTAGAAAAAGCAGAAGCAATAATTGTGGGAGGTGGTAACACCTGGCAATTGGTGAAAATGCTGCAAGAGAATAAACTGATGGAAACAATAGTCAAAAAAGTAAAAGCGGGAACACCTTATGTTGGCTGGAGTGCTGGTTCAAATATTGCCTGTCCTACACTTAAGACTACCAATGACATGCCTATAGTGGAGCCACTTGAGTTTAAAACATTGCAATTGATTCCTTTTCAAATCAACCCACATTATTTGGATGAAAGCAATGAGAATCATGGTGGTGAAACACGCGAAGTGCGCATCATTGAGTTCATTCATGCTAATAAAGAAATGTATGTTGTTGGATTGCGCGAAGGATGCATGTTGGTATATGAAAACGATAACCTTAAACTAATAGGTTCTCGTTCGGCAAGGGTTTTCCATTATGGAAAAGAAACATTGGAATTGACTGAGAAAGATGATTTCAATTTTCTCATTTAATCTTTGCAAAACCTTAAATACAGCTATTTTATTACAAGCACTATTTTATTAATAGAGCATATAAAAAAAAGTGGGAAGATATATTCCTATTAATAAAATTTATCTACCTTTGCGCCTTCAAATTACTAATGCTCCTTTGGCGTTAGTTGAAACACAAAGGTGGTGTTTTTATAAAGCCTAAAAAAAATGGTGCGCAATTATGTAACTAAACTATATTCTGCTCGTTGGTGCGACTTTGCATTTAACGTATATCTTAGGCATAGAGAAAACTTGGTTTGCGACACACAAATTAAATGTCTGCAAACAGGATATTTTCTCTCGGGATGTTTGGTTAAAACTCGGTGGGAGACTTAGTGAAATTTCAATCTTTAGCTTCGGATACAAAACAGATTTTTATTCTTAGTTTGCAGCAATAATATATTCCATATATGTTAAAACTTTGACTACCATCTGATTTTTTTACTAAACACACCATTTTCATTTTTAGGTTATGCACAAAATAATAGCTCGGAGGCTAAGAAACTTCCCGTTTTATAGTTTTTTCGTGGACTCACGTTCAGTAGGTCTCACACTTCTCATGTGTACAGCTCTTTCACTTATTCTAACAAATTTAGGCTCAGTGGGAGTATTCTATCATGATTTATGGTTAAAAGAAATTCCATTCTTTCAACAATTAAATCTACCTTCTAATCTTCTTC
>JAQVZQ010000329.1 GCA_028708095.1 Dysgonamonadaceae bacterium | reverse complement strand
ATGAAATATAAATTTGAGCGTTCCCCAAGTTTAATAGAATTGAAGAGAATAGCCACAATTATATCTTGGAATATATGGCAAATGGATGGAATTACATTTTCAGTACCATTATGTGATATGCGGTGCTGGTTCGAACAATTAACTCTGTTTGATAACTATGGTGATATTAACAATGGAATTGAACATAAATATTGCAAGATTAAGGATTGGCGGTCAAGGATTATTATTGAGTATAGGTCATTAGTAGGAGGGGGAAAATAATGGAGAAGTTATTTACATCATCATTCGAATATAAGCTGATATATATCTTTGAAATAAGGGATGAAACTCATAAGGGATTGTTAAAAATAGGTGATACTACTATCCAAACAGAAGAGTCTATTGATAATCTTCCTCCAAATTGCAAGGCATTAAATCAAGCTGCAAAAGCTCGCATTAAAGAATATACCAATACTGCAGGTGTGTCCTTCGAACTTTTACATACAGAACTTGCCGTTCGCACTGTAAAAGATAAGGGCAATATGCCTGTTTTAAAGGCGTTTAGGGATTATCATGTACATAGAGTGCTTGAGAACTCTGGAATCAAGAAAAAACAGTTAAGGGATTCTACAAGTCGTGAGTGGTTTAAAATAGATATTAAAACGGCTCTAAAAGCAATAGAAGCAGTAAAAAAAGGACAATATAATCTTTCTAATGCTATATCGGATCAATTCGTACCTATCGTATTTCGACCAGAGCAAGACGTAGCTATTGCTAAAACACTTAAGCAGTTTAAAAGTAGCAATAGGATGTTGTGGAATGCTAAGATGCGTTTTGGAAAGACACTCTGTGCCCTTGAAGTTGTGCGCCAATCAAAATTCAAAAAAACTATTATTATTACACATAGACCTGTTGTAGACAGCGGTTGGTACGAGGATTTCGGTAAAATATTTCAAGGTGTGGATGGTTATATTTATGGTTCAAAGAACAGTGGTTATACTGTTGATCAATTGCTAAAAACAGATAAGAACTTTGTGTACTTTGCATCTATGCAAGACTTGAGGGGTTCTGATTTAGTTGGTGGTAAATTTGATAAGAACAGTGCTGTGTTTGATACTACTTGGGACTTTGTCATAGTTGATGAAGCCCATGAAGGTACAACAACAGCACTAGGTAATGATGTTATAAAGAATATTGTCAAAGAAGAGAATGGATGTGATACAAAGTTCCTTGCACTTTCTGGAACACCTTTCAATATTCTTGGGGATTATGATGAAAATATTTATACTTGGGACTACGTCATGGAGCAGAGCCATAAGTATGAATGGGATAGTTTGCACTTTGGTGATTCAAACCCTTATGACGAATTACCTGAACTTAAGATTTTTACATATGACCTTGGTAAACTTATATCAGATAGTATTTATGTTGAGTTAGAAGATAAAGCATTTAATTTCCGTGAATTTTTTCGTGTATGGACTGGAGATATGAAATCTGACCGCAAACCTCTCCCAACGGGAATAGAAGCAGGAAGCTTTTTCCATGAAGATGATGTCTGGAGTTTTCTTAATCTGATTACTAAAGAAGATAAGAACAGTCAGTATCCATATGCCACAGAAGAATATCGTAACTTGTTCAAGCATTCTTTATGGATGGTTCCGGGCGTAAAAGAAGCAAAAGCCTTGAGTAAAATGATGAAAAAACATTCTATTTTTGGTAGTGGAGCATTTGACATTGTAAATGTTGCAGGGGATGGAGATGAGGAAGAAAAATCTGAAGAGGCACTTAAAAAGGTTCGTGATGCCATTAATAGTGCAGGGGAAGATGGGTATACTATTACATTATCATGTGGCAAGTTAACCACAGGGGTTACTGTGCCAGAGTGGACGGCTGTATTTATGCTTTCAGGTTCCTTTTCCACTTCTGCTGCAAATTATCTACAGACTATATTTCGTGTACAATCACCTTGTAATAAGAATGGAAAAATAAAACGCAACTGTTATGTATTTGATTTTGCACCAGATAGAACGCTTAAAATGGTTGCTGAGTCCGTTGCAATATCAACAAAAGCGGGAAAAACAGATGAATCTGACAGGCGCATTATAGGAGAATTCTTAAATTATTGCCCAGTTATTGCAGTTGACGGAACAGTTATGAAAAAATATGATACTAATAGGCTATTACAACAACTGAAACGTGCCTATGCTGAACGAGCAGTTCAAAACGGATTTGATGATAATAATCTATATAATGATGAGTTACTCAAACTTAATGAAATTGATTTAGAAAAATTTAAAAAACTAAAAGGAATTGTAGGTGCATCAAAAACAGCTCCTAAATCTAATGATATAGATATCAATAATCAAGGATTTACTGATGAAGAATATGAAGAAGTCAAACGTATTGAGAAAAAACCGAAAAGAGAGCGTACTCCAGAAGAAGAAGAAAAGTTAAAGGAAATAGCCGAAAAAAATAAACAGGCTGCAAATGCACGATCTATTCTTCGCGGTATTTCTATCCGTATGCCTTTACTCATTTATGGAGCAGATATAACTATAGATGAAGATATTACGATGGAAAAAATAGTTGATATAGTTGATGATTCTTCTTGGGATGAGTTTATGCCAAATGGTGTAAGCAAGGAAATATTTAAGGAGTATATTAAATATTATGATCCTGAAATATTTGTAGCTGCAGGAAGAAAAATCCGTAATACCGTAAAAGGCGCAGATGAACTTCCGCCGACAGAGCGTGTACAAAAAATTGCACAAATCTTCTCTTGTTTTAAGAATCCAGATAAAGAAACAGTCTTAACCCCATGGAGGGTAGTAAATATGCATATGAGCGACTGTTTAGGAGGCTATGACTTCTATGACGCAGAACACAATACGATAATTGAAGAGCCGAGATATATTGACCATGGCAAAGTAACAGAAGATACTCTTGGCAACAAAGATGCTAAGATACTTGAAATTAATTCTAAGACAGGCCTTTATCCGCTCTATGTAGCATATAGCATTTTCCGTAGAAAGCGTGTATCTTATTCAGAATATGAACTGACCGTTGAACAGGAAGGAAAGCTTTGGAATGAAACTGTTCAGCAGAATGTGTTTGTTATTTGTAAAACACCTATGGCAAAATCTATTACAAAGCGTACCTTAGTCGGATTTAAAGATGTTCCTGTGAACTCACATTATTTTGATGATCTCATTAGTATGATGAAGAATAAGCCTAAACAATTTATTAATCGTGTTAAAAAACCAAGCTATTGGAAGATAGAGGGAGTGAAAGAAATGAAATTTGATGCAGTAGTAGGTAATCCACCTTATCAAATTAGTGACGGTGGTTATGGTGATAGTGCTAAACCAATATATAATCTTTTTATAGAACAGGCAAAGGCACTTAATCCTAAGCACCTATCTATGATTATTCCTGCAAGATGGTATTCGGGCGGAAAGGGATTAGACTCTTTTAGAAAAGATATGTTAAATGATGACCAACTAAATGTTATTCATGACTTTCCAGAAACATCTGATTGTTTTTCAAATGTTAATATCCGTGGTGGTGTATGCTATTTTTTATGGTCTAAAGATAAGCATGATGATTGTACTATTTTTAATCATCAAAACAATACAGTGGTAAGTGAATTAAAGCGACCTTTATTAGAAAAAGATGCAGAAACATTTATTAGGTACAATAAAGCAATAACTATATTAAGGAAGGTTCAAACTTTTGGGGAACCAACTATGGATAAGTTAGTAAGTTCAAGAAAACCTTTTGGTTTAGCCACAAACTTCACTGGTTTTTCTCTTTCAAAAACTGAAGAGAAAAATATATACCTACATCGATTTGGGGAGAACGGATATATTTCTTTAAGTCAAGTTCCCAAAAACACAGAGTGGATTTACGATACAAAGATATTTGTACCATATGCAAG
>JAQVZQ010000328.1 GCA_028708095.1 Dysgonamonadaceae bacterium | reverse complement strand
GGAAGAAAAGCTAGTCTTAGACGTGGTTTTAGCAGGATGCTTAGGCATTGTGAAGAGGGAAAAATAGACTTGATTTTAGTTAAAAGTGTTTCAAGATTTTCAAGAAATGCTAAAGAACTAGTTGAAATTATTAATCGATTAAATGAGCTTAATGTGACTGTATATTTTGAGGTTGAAAACGTAGAAAGCACAAGGGCTGATTCTAATTATCTTCTTAAAACCTATGCAGCAATTGCACAATGTGAAGTGGAGGAATTATCGAGCATAATTGAATGGGGGCATGAAAAGCAATTTATTAAAGGTGTACCGTTATTAGGAAATCTATATGGCTATAAGAGAATGAAAAAAGATGGGGATAAAATTATTCAAATCATTGAAAAAGAAGCAACGATTATTAGAGAAATATTTCAAATGTATTTGGAAGGCAAATCTTATACTGAAATATCAAATATACTCACAGAAAGAAGGGTCAAGACAAAGTTCGGAAGAGATTTATGGACTAGTGTAGGTGTAAAGTCAATTCTTACGAACATTAGTTATACAGGGAATTATATCGCAAGAAGAAGGAAAAGAGATTTATTTACTAACCGGTATTACGACTCTAGTGGATTGCGGGATCAATATTATATCAAAAACAGTCATCCAGCAATTGTGGATTTAGAAGTCTTTTTGGCGGTACAAAAACAAATCGAGAATCAAGGAACAAGAAAATTTAAACAATATGAGCGTAAAAACACAGTCTTGACTGGCAGAGTAGTATGCGGGAATTGTGGAAGAAACTATTGTGTTATCGATAGGCCACCAAAACCCAGAAGGCAGTGCCAAACGAATAAGAAGAACCATATCATATGCCCGTCTCCAATATTAAGAGAACATCAAATAAAAGAAATGTTTTTAACTGGCATGGAAAAAAGATTTGATTTAAAAAAACGATCAGATATCCAGAAGATGCTGAGGCTAATCCGGCGTTTTAATGATAATGATAATTTTGAATTTCACCGATTAAAGGCAATTACCTATATTGATATGGCAAAGAAAATGGAGGGTACTCAATTTACTGCTAATGAAATTAAAGAATTGGAACGTAAATACAAGGAGTTTGAAGAAAAAATTATAAAAATCGAAGACGACCGGCCTTATCGCTTGGAAGCGCTGGAGTGGTTAAAAGATGTACAGACAGTGGACGAATTCAGAAAACAATCAACCCTAGAGCATTTAAGAGCATGGATTCTTGAAATTGTAGTGTATTCTGAAGATGATTATTTATTTCGTTGGATTGATGGCGAAGAGACGGAAATAGGAAAATGCTACCCTGCTGAGAAGATTTATTCAGAAGAAGAAATAAAAAAGGGACATAAAGTAGCGATAGCTTATCAGGTGCCGGAAAAATCTCAGACTTATGAGGAGGAAAATGAGAAAGAGCAGTTCATTCAGCTAAAAGAAAACGGTTTGCATTTAAAAAAGTATGCTGGAAAGGAGGATGAGAATTTGGAAGTAGTAAAGATTATGCCTACGAAATCAAGTATGCTCCTTGAAAAGGTACAAAATAGTATCAATAAATATGGGCCGATAGATATGAATCTACCGGTCGATCCAAATAAAAAGATCAGAGTTGCTGCATATATTAGAGTATCAACAGATAGCGAAGAACAGTTAAATAGCTTTAAAACACAATTGGCGTTTTATTCCTTTTATATTATTAGCCAGCCCAATTATGAGTTTGTGGGGATTTATGCGGATGAGGGATTATCAGGAACTTCTACAAAAAATAGAAAAGAATTTAACAGGATGATTGAAGACTGTAAATCCGGGAAGATTGATTTGATTATCACAAAATCCATCTCGAGATTTGCGAGGAATACAGTTGATATTTTATATTACACTAGAATGCTTGCAACCTTAAAACCTCCTGTGTATATCAAATTCGAGAAGGAAAATATTTTAACTAAAGACTTACGCAGCCAAGCACTATTAACAATACTTGGATCTCTTAGCCAAGAGGAGTCCATAAACTTAGGAAAATCTGTGGCTTGGAGTAAAAAGAATTTAGCGGGTCGAGGAATCATTAAACCTGCGATGCTAGGATATGGCTATAAGTATGGTAAAAATAGTGAGTGGATAATAGTTGAAGAAGAAGCTAGAGTAGTGCGAAGAATTTATAAAGAGTTTTTGCAAGGTAAAAGTGAAAGGAAAATAGCACATGATTTAACTACTGAAGGCATAAAAACTCCAGAAGGTAAAAAGAATTGGAGCTTTGATACAATAAAAGAAATCCTGAACTCAGAGAGATATAATGGTGATTATTTATTCCAACGATTTTATTCGACTTTAACTGTAGAAAAAAAAATCAAGAAAAACCATGGGGAAAAACCAATGTTTCTAGTCGAAGATCACCATCAGCCAATTATTGAGCAAGATCTTTGGGAGCAGGTCCAGGAAAGAATTATGATTCGAAAAAACAAAAGTAAAAAAAATGAAAAACCACCTAGTCTTAAGGATAATGGAAAAAATGAAGTTTTTAACAAACGGCTTAAATGTGGTAAATGCGGTGCAACCATATCTTATGCCAAAGCAGGCTCAAAACCTTATGTTTATAAAAAATGGAGATGTATGGATGGATTTAGAGGATATTGCACAGTGGGAGGATTTTCGCAGGAATACTTGGAACAAAACTTCTCTCAGTTTCTTATGGATATGAAGTTTAATCCGTTGTTTCAAGCAGCAATTAATAACTTAATTGAAACGTTAAGTTTATCTGAATCAGAAAAGGAAGAAAGAGAGAATATAAAAATTAAAATCAATGAGCTTAGTCATCAGCTGCATCAAGTAGTGAAAGAAGGATTAGGAAAAAAAGGAAAAAATACAAAGAAGGTTGATGAGTTAACAAATAGAGTTTTAGAATTAAGAAAGCTGATTATAGACTTTGATAAAAGAGAAGAACAGCTGGGCATGGTTGTTCATCACTTACAAGTTTTAGAAACAAATCTAAAGAATTATACTGACCCTACGAAAGATGATTATGGATTCTATCTAAACATTCCAGAATTCCTTGATACCGTTTATAAGACTTTTATTAAAGAAGGAATTTTGCATGAGGACGGAAAAGTGACTTATAGTCTCCACTTAGGGCTAGAGTGGTCCGCACCAAATAATTATGTAAATTTCAAGCAGAGAATAAAGGATTACGAGCATAGAAGAAAGATAGAAGAAAAAGAGCGATATCTGAATGGACCGGAGGTAAAGGCATTAATAAAATTTTGCAGAACACCTAAAAGTATTCACGAAATGCATCAATTTTTTAAAAACTATAAACATGCACCTTCAATGAAGAAGAGTATTGTCGATCCACTCATTGAAAAGGGAATAATTAAAAGAACCATTCCGGATAAACCAAGTAGTAATAATCAACGTTATTATTCTGTTAAAGTTGATTAGATTATTGTGCGGGGGGAATGGATGGATTTAAGCTATTGTGTCCCAGTAAACTAGCCCCAAAGTTTAGTTTCTCCTCAAGCGATCATAATAAGCTAACACCTCGGCTATCACACCAGTCAACATCCCGAATAAGGTAATAATAGGTTCAAATGAGAGAAACCGCTAGGTGACCAGATTACTAATAGTGAGACTAGAGGTAGGTTCATCACATTGTGGTAAACATTATTTATATTATTGATAAACCCACTAAGATAGAATCTTACTTCGGTAGAGTACCGAGGTTAGAGATAATCTTGGTGGGTTATTTTTTTTGTAAAAACCAGATGAATACGAAGAAATATCAATTTTTTACTTGACGTTTTAAATGTACATTTATTTCTACTTATCCTTTTAGAATCATGGAGCCCAGATCATTCTTTCCGGAAGAAGGATCAATGATGATATGGGTAAATATGTAGCGGAAAATACCGTTAAAAAAATGATTCAAGC
>JAQVZQ010000047.1 GCA_028708095.1 Dysgonamonadaceae bacterium | reverse complement strand
TTTTAGGGTCAATTTGAACCCTTTAAATCAAAAGGTAGAAGATTTATCTTTTAATCATAAAATCTTAGAAAAAGCAGCAGCATAAAATAAAAAAGAGGATGCCGTTATTAGACACCCTCTTTCTTTTTGCTGTTTAAAGCTTTATTGTTTCTTGTTTTTTATTTCTTTGTGCCTTTAGGAATTGTAAACCTCCGTGGGTTCTTCACCTTTTGTTTCAATAAAGCAATATCCAGTACTTCTTTGATATCACTTACGTAATGAAATTTTAATCCTTTGAGATAGGAAGGCTTAACTTCATTGATGTCTTTTCTGTTTTCTTCGCACAGAATAATCTCCTTCACTCCTGCACGTTTAGCTGCAAGAATTTTTTCACGAATTCCTCCAACAGGAAGTACTTTACCTCTCAAGGTAATTTCTCCAGTCATAGCTAAATTGCTCTTCACTTTACGTTGGGTTAAAGCTGAAGCTAATGATGTTATCATAGTGATACCTGCTGATGGTCCATCTTTTGGAATAGCTCCTTCAGGAACGTGAATATGTATATTCCAGTGCTGAAATACAGCAGGATCAATATCGAGTTCTTCTGCATGCGATTGAAGATATTCTTTAGCAAGCATGGCTGACTCTTTCATCACATCACCCAAGTTTCCAGTAAGCGTTAACTTTGCTTCTTTACCACGACTCAGTGATGTTTCGACAAGCAATATTTCGCCTCCAACAGATGTCCAAGCAAGACCTGTTACAACTCCAGCGTATTCATTGCCTTGATACTTATCTTTGTTGTACTCTTCAACTCCTAAGTATTCTTGTAAATCATCCACACCCAAAGAGTGAGGATACTCTTCGTTGCCTGCGATTCTGCGAGCTACCTTACGCAATACTTTCGCAATTTTTTTATTCAGTTCGCGCACACCAGATTCTCTTGTATAGCTTTCTACTATTTTTGCCAAAGTTTCTTTTGGTATGGTGAAAGCACTTTTTTTAATTCCATGATTATCTAGTTCTTTTGGGAGTAAGTGTCTTCTTGCTATTTCTACTTTCTCTTCCATTATGTATCCACCTACATCTATTAGTTCCATCCTATCTAGCAATGGTTGAGATACGGTATTCAAATTATTGCCTGTGGCAATAAAAAGAACTTTAGACAAGTCGTAATTAATTGAAAGGTAGTTGTCTAAAAATGAATCATTTTGCTCGGGATCTAACACTTCTAATAATGCTGAAGAGGGATCGCCCTTGAAGTCACGACCAATTTTGTCAATTTCATCTAAAACAAACACAGGGTTGGATGAACCTGCTTTTTGAATGTTTTGAATTATTTTACCTGGCAGTGCACCTATATATGTACGTCGGTGACCACGAATCTCTGATTCGTCATGAAGACCACCCAACGAAACCCTGATATATTTTCTGTTTAAAGCTTCAGCAATGGATTTGCCTAAGGATGTTTTACCCACTCCAGGAGGTCCGTGTAAACAGATGATGGGCGACTTTAAATCACCTTTAAGTTTTAATACAGCAAGATGTTCAATGATTCTTTCTTTCACTTTCTCCATACCAAAGTGATCACGATCAAGTACTTTTTGAGCATTCTTTAAATTAAAGTTGTCTTTGGTATATTCGTTCCAAGGTAATTCGAGAATGGTTTGCAAATATCCATATTGAACAGAATAGTCAGGTGATTGAGGATTCAGTCGCTCCAGCTTACTAATCTCTTTCTCGAATGTTGCTTTCACTTCAGCGCTCCATTTCTTTTTCTTTGCTTTATTTTTAAATTCATCAATTTCTATTTGCTGAGAGTTTCCTCCTCCCAACTCTTCTTGAATTGTACGGATTTGCTGCTGCAAATAATATTCTTTTTGTTGCTGGTTCAAATCTTCACGCGTCTTCATCTGAATGTTCATCTTCAGTTCCAGAATCTGCGTTTCTCTATTCATTATGGAGAGTAAACGGAAAGCCCTTTTCTTATCTTCGTTGATCTCTAGCAATTCTTGCTTTTCTTTGCTATCAATTGGTAAATTTGTTGCACTATAGCTTACAAGCATCTGAGAAAAAGCATCACTGTTAACAGTAATGATGAGTTCTTTTGGTGGATCACCCAACATATTCAACATTTGAGTCATGCTGTCACGTATCGAACCCAATACTGCTTCATACTCTTTATCATTTTTCTTAGGTGCAATACTTTCTTTTATTTTATATGTTGCTTTAAAAAAAGGTTCTGTTTGAACCATTTCCTTCCATTCAAATCTTTTTTTTGCTTGCACAATAATGCTGAAGTTGTTTTCTGAAAGTTCTATAACCCTTAGTACTTCAGCAATTACACCAATTTTATATATATCATCGGGTCCTGGACCTTCATCTTCAATGTCTTTTTGGCAGACCATTCCAATGTATTTGGTTTTTTTGCCAAGAGATTTTACTAATTTAATCGACTTTTCTCTTCCGACGGATATTGGTAGACTTGAGCCAGGAAAAACAACTGTGTTTCTTAATGGCAATAACGCTAATTCTTCAGGAAGTGCATCTATATCGACATCGCAATTTCCTTCCATGAAATCGCCCGCAATAAATGATATTACGTTTGGATCGTTTTCTTCTAAGGCTAATGTATGTATTTTTGTTCGAGTCATATTGTTAAATTCTAATATTTGGCATTGATTATAGCTAATTCTGACTAATTATTTATTTATTATAATGTATTACAAGTACTCTGTAAACAGAAAATTAGCTATGTTTGTTTAAACTCTTATGAATACATACATCTCCAAATTCCGTGCCAAACTATTAGAATAGCTGTATTTATGTCCAATATCTTTTTTAAATTTAAGCAATTCACTTTATTTCAAGACCAATGTGCTATGAAAGTAGGCACAGATGGAGTGCTTTTAGGTGCATGGGTTAATGTAGAGGATTGTGCAAAAATATTAGATATTGGTACGGGCACGGGTTTAATTGCTTTGATGTTAGCACAACGAAATGCTGATGCGCATATTGATGCCATTGATATTGATGAACAATGCGTGCAACAAGCACAATTAAATGTTGCTAATTCTCCTTTCATTCGTCAAATAGAAATTCAACATACAGCTTTTCAGCATTTCTCTAATGCAACAAACAACAAATATGATTTAATTGTATCGAATCCTCCTTATTTTCAAAATGCATTAAAGTCTCCTGATAAGTCTAGAAATTTTGCAAGACATGACAATACGTTATCTTTTTCAGACATTATGGCTCAGGCATCATTGCTTCTCAATCCAAAAGGACGTTTAGCATTCATACTTCCCCACAATTGTTACCAACAAATACTAGATGAGGCAGCTAAAGTAAACCTTGTTGTACATAGAATTACAAACGTGTTTCCATTGCAAAAAAAGCCACCTAAAAGAATTCTTGTTGAACTTTTAAAGGATGTACATGCTTTTAATTATATTAAGAACGATTTGGTCATTGAATTAAGTCGTCACCAATATACCCCTGAATTTATCGCCCTTACCGATGATTTTTATTTAGACAAATAAAATAACTTAGAGAATTCACTCCGACCTTTAAACCCTTCAAAATATTTTTTTAATGATTGAATAGTCTATTCTAGATTGAATAAATGTACCACTTTCTTGATCATTACTTCCAAAAGTGACTATATTTGTTTTTCATACGTTTTAATTCATTGTTTTCTCATATATTCCATATAGAGTATGTTATGAAAAGGTTAGATTTATCTTTTATGATTTCTTTTATGATAGTTTTATCTACACTGTTTTTATTGCCATTATCTGCAATGGATACCATTCAGGTGAAACAAACTAAAATACCCGTTCTTATTGAAAGAGAAGATAATGTTTTATTTTATTTGCGAATAGACGAAGCTAACGCACAGATTTTAAGTGAGCTGAAGTTTCAATTAGCAGACAATGTAGATCTTAATGAAATTGAATCAATAAAACTTTACTATGGAGGAACCGAGTCTGTACAACGTGCCAATGAAGTTTTCTTTTCACCTGTCGAATATATTTCAAGCTATAGCAGGGGTAGTACACTAAAGGCGAATCCTTCCTATTCAATAAAAGTGGCTGAGCTTAGAGAACCCAAATCTGAGGTAGTTCTTTCACCCAATTACAAGCTGTTTTTTGGAATCAATTACTTTTGGGTGAGTTTGCAGATGAAACCAACTGCATCGTTGCTTTCAAAAATAAACATCGAGCTTAAATCTGCAAAATTAGATTATAATTCTGCACTTTTGGAATTTGAATCTACAAATGCTCCACACCGAATGGGGGGGGTGGAGTAAGGCATGCAGGAGATGATGGGGCAGCTGCATACCGAATTCCTGGATTGGTCAAATCAAACAACGGGACGCTTCTTGGTGTTTACGATGTTCGTTATAATAGCAGTGTAGGTTTGCAAGAACACATTAATATTGGTTTGAGTAGAAGTACTGACAAAGGATTCACTTGGGAGAAAATGATAATTCCTATGTCTTTTGGAGAGAGTGGAGGTCTACCTAAATCACAAAATGGAGTAGGAGATCCCGCTATTTTGGTGGATACATATACGGGAACTACTTGGATAGTGGCGACATGGACACACGGAATGGGTAATCACAGAGCATGGTTTAACTCGCAAGATGGGTTGAGCAAGGAACGAACAAGTCAACTTGTTTTGTCAAAAAGCACTGATGATGGTAAAACATGGTCGGCTCCAATAAATATCACCTCGCAGGTGAAAGACCCATCGTGGAAGTTTTTGCTGCAAGGTCCTGGAAGGGGTATAACTATGTTGGATGGAACTCTTGTTTTCCCTATCCAGTATATCGATTCAACGAATGTTCCTAATGCTGGAATTATGTACAGCAAAAACCGTGGCAAAACATGGCATACTCACGAACATGCACGAACAAACACAACTGAGGCACAAGTGGCAGAAGTTTCTTCGGGTGTGTTGATGCTAAATATGCGAGATAATCGAGGTGGTAGTAGGGCAGTAGCTACCACTACAGATTTGGGGAAGAGTTGGGTGGAACATTCATCATCGCGTAGTGTTTTGCAAGAGCCAGTTTGTATGGCAAGCTTGATTAAAGTAGAAGCCCAAGACAATATTTACGGAAAGGATATACTTTTGTTTTCGAATCCAAACACAACCAAGGGGCGACACCACATAACAATCAAAGCAAGTTTAGACGGGGGATATTCATTCCCTTCAGAATTTGATGTTTTGTTAGATGAAGCCGAAGGCTGGGGATATTCTTGTCTGAGCATGATTGACAAAGAAACGGTAGGTATATTGTATGAAAGTAGTGTTGCACACATGACCTTTCAGGCAATACCATTGAAAGATATTTTAAGATGCAAATAATAAGGAGGATATATTGATTAACTACAAATTAGACGATAAACCCGCACCACTTGCCTTTGCACTCTATGGTTTGCAATGGCTTGCTATATGTGTGCCAACAATTCTGATATTAGGACGTGTTCTGAGTCAACTTCATTTTGAAGATGCTCCATCACAAATATTTTACACCCAGAAGCTATTTATGTTAGCAGGTGTGTTTCTGATCTTCCAAGTTTTGTGGGGACACAAAATGCCCATACTAATTGGGCCTGCTTCGGTACTTCTTATTGGCATAGTCTCGTCTTTAAGCTTTTCTTATTCTGTTATATATACTTCAGTTGCCATTGGAGGTGTTTTCTTATTTTTGTTAGCTGTAAGTGGTTTGTTGACAAAAATTAGTTTCCTCTTCACACCACGTATTATAGTTGTTATTTTATTGCTCATAGCACTCACTCTTGCTCCTGTAATAATAAATCTTTTGTTTGAAAATTCAGCTGGGATAGAAAACTTCCACTTTTGGTTTGCTATCTGTTTAGTACTACTTATGCTGATTATGAATAAATGGTTCTCTGGAGTTTGGAAATCAGTAGTCGTATTATTAGGGTTGGTAGTGGGCACCATTATATATACACAATTTGGCAAGTCAATACAACCCGCCGCAATCATTTCTTTTTCTGAAATAATAACATCGGATAAAACATCATTTTTTATTTTCCCATTCCAGTTGGATGCAGGAGTAATCATCGCTTTTATGTTTTGCTATCTCGCATTATTGATTAATGAATTAGGTTCATTACAGTCGATGGGAAGCATATTAGAGGTAGAAGATATGGACAAACGCACTAAGAGAGGGGTAGCTGTTACAGGTTTGTCAAATATATTTGCAGGGATAACAGGAGTAATTGGATTAGTCGATTTTTCATTCAGTCCAGGTATTATTTCAGCAACAAGGTGTGCTTCACGCTTTGTGCTTATTCCTGCTGGAATAGGTCTTGCAGTTATTTCATTGTTTCCGCAAGTAGTTAGTTTCTTAAATCAAATACCCTCGCTTGTAATTGGTGCTATTATGTTTTACTTAATGGTTTCACAGCTTGCATCGGGTTTTCAGTTGATGGAAAAGCAGAAAGCAATATTTAACTTTGAAACGGCCATTATCATTAGCTTCCCTTTAATGTTGGCAGTCATTATATCTTTCTTGCCTGCATCTATTGTATCGTCCATGCCAACAATTGTTCGTCCAATATTCTCAAATGGTTTTGTAATGGGAGTAATTATGGTTATTTTGTGTGAGCATTTTATCTTTAAAAAGAAGGAGAGCAAAGAATCATGAAGTCAATTGTTTTTTACGACGATCTATGTGGAGTATGCAACTATTGGGTGAATTGGATATTGAAATATGACAAAGAAGAGGTTTTCTATTTCGCTCCATTACAATCTGACTTTGCTGATATTTTTTCAGCTCATTTTAAATATAAATTCCCACTTGAAACATTAGTTGTTTGGGAAGTTAATGAGGCTTTTTTAATTAAATCTGATGCTGTTATATTTATTCTTCAATTAATCAAACCTTCATCCCTCGGAGCAAAGGTGTTGAAGTTTTTCCCGAAAGATTTAAGAGATGCTGGCTATTCTGTATTTGCATATTTCAGAAGATACGTACCAATGAAAAGCTGTAAAATTCCATCAAAAAAAGATCGTGTCAGGTTTTTGACGCAGTTTTCTGTATCGGAAACCTTGAATAAATTGAAACTTTGAGTAAAAGTAGGGTTCTATTGGCTCATATAGATTAAAAAAAATAGTACTTTTGTATGATTGAATATAAAATCGAAAAATCTTTATGAAGAAAGTAAGAATATTGGACAAAGATTTCGAATTATTTATCGAAGCTGATACCATACAAGAGAGCATTAAAAGGCTTGCCGTAAATATTAATAATGATTTAAAAGGCAAGAACCCTATTTTTATCGCTGTTTTAAATGGGTCATTTATGTTTGCTGGCGATTTGATGAAGCATGTAAATATTCCTTCCGAAATAACTTTTGTGCGTATTGCTTCTTACAAAGGAATAAGTAGTACTCTGGATTTGAAAGAGGTGTTGGGACTTAATGAAGACATCAAAGACAGAACAGTTGTAATAGTAGAGGATATTGTTGATACAGGACATACCATCGAGAAATTAATATCACAGTTTGAAGTCTTAGAACCGAAAGAGATTAAGATAGCTACTTTGTTGTTTAAACCAAAAGCTTTGATTAAAGATATAAAACCAGATTATGTAGCCTTAGAGATTCCTAATGACTTCATTGTTGGATTTGGCTTAGATTATGACGGATTTGGACGTAATTTACAAGACATCTATAAAATTAAGATGTAGTTCCTTATTTCGAGGTTTAAAATTTGAAATAGGATGGTTTTTGCAGAAGATTTATGTACGAATTAACCGATTTTTAAAATTTTTACTTCAAAATATAGACTACATATGAAAAAAATATCTATTTTTGTATTTGAAGATAACGGAAAGTAATAACGAAAACACATTAAAAACAAAAACATGGAAGTTAAAAAAGCACCGCATGCTAACATAGAAACTCATAAGACTACTTTCTTCCTTATGGGAATGGTAGTGGCTCTTGCGGTTTTGTTTGTTGGTTTTGAGTGGTCATCTACTATTAGCAAATTAGATGAATCAATGATTATGGAAGAAGTGCTAGCGGAAGAGGAAATAGAAATTACTCAGCGCGAACCAGAACCACCACCACCACCACCACCACCAGAACCCGAAGTGCCTGATGTTATTGAAGAAGTTGAAGAGAAAGTTGAAAACAAAATTGATTTATCTTCATTAGAAGATGATCAATCAAGAGCCCAAGTTCAAACCTATACGCCACCTCCTCCACCAAAACCTGTTGAGGAAGAAGCAACCGATGAGATTTTTGTGGTAGTAGAACAACAACCAGAATTTCCAGGTGGTATGACAGCTTTGATGAAATTTTTGGGAGATAACATCAAGTATCCTGTTATTGCACAAGAAAACGGTATTCAAGGACGAGTTATTACAAACTTTGTTGTTGAGCGTGATGGAAGCATCTCCGACGTACAAGTAGTAAGGGGACAAGACCCTTCTTTGGACAGGGAAGCTGTACGTGTAATTAAAACAATGCCTAAGTGGAAAGCGGGTCAACAACGTGGAAAACCTGTACGCGTTCGTTTTACATTGCCAGTAGTGTTCCGTCTTCAAAACTAATATACAATTTAAGAATTGTGTAAACACACATAGAAAGCTGCTTTATATTTTATAAAGCAGCTTTTATTGATTATTATCTTAACCCACATATAAAACACCTTCCAGAAATGACTTATACCTTTGCTGACTTAGAGAACAAAATAAATATGGCTATTAATGAATTGGACTATGAGAAAGAGCCTAATTCATTATTTCAACCTATATCATATATATTATCCTTAGGTGGAAAAAGACTACGCCCTATTTTAGCATATATGTCTACTAATCTGTTTGATGATGATGTAGATAAAACGGCCTCTCCTGCCATTGCACTTGAAATTTTTCATAATTTCAGTTTACTTCATGACGACTTGATGGACAAAGCAAGCATAAGAAGAGGCCATCCTACTGTTCATAAAAAATGGAATGCAAACACAGCTGTGCTTTCGGGTGATGCTATGTTGATTGATGCTTACAAGCATATTGTAAAAGTTCCAGCAAATGTATTGCCTGAAGTTTTAGAGGTTTTCACAACTACTGCTATGGAGGTATGTAAAGGACAACAATATGATATGGACTTTGAGAAGCGTCTAGACGTAAAAGAGTCAGAGTATATTGAAATGATTCGTTTAAAAACTGCTGTTCTTATAGCCGCATCAATGAAGATAGGAGCAATATTAGGTGGTGCGAGTAAAAAAGATGCAGGTAAATTGTATGAATTTGGAATCAATATTGGTTTAGCATTTCAACTGAAAGATGATTTATTGGATGTGTATGGTGATCAGGATAATTTTGGCAAGCAAATTGGTGGAGATATACTGAGTAACAAAAAAACCTTTTTATTAATTAAAGCGTTAGAGATAACTAATAAAGAAAACAATGCAATACTCCAGAAATGGATCACTGCTCAAGATTTTGATTCTGGGGCTAAAATAAATGCGGTTAAAAAAATATACGATGAATTAAATTTGGAGTCATTAACCTATAAACTCATTAAAAAATATTATCTTGCAGGATTGAACTGTCTTTTGGAAGTAAATGTGACTGAAGACAGAAAGGAAGAACTTTTGACTTACACAAATAATTTAATGAATAGAGAAAAATAAAACAAGTTGTACTTATTAAACAATTATTGTTTTTATTCTTTTCATTTTTAGACTAACAAAATACATATGCCCTATAGAAGACTACCAAATACAGATAATGCGCGTATAAAGGCTTTGAAAACAGCAATAAGAAAGTGTTCTAACACTAACTTTAATGAAGTTGTTGTTTCAATGAAAACTTTATATAGAGCAAGATTAGTAATTGAAAAATTTGAACGTATTTGTGATATTTATCAACAAACCTTTGAGATTCAGATTAAAGCGAATAAATCTTTTCAATCACAAATCAAAAATATTCGTATGTATTTGTCTCATTTTATACAAGTATTGCATCTGTCAGTCATACGCGAGGAGATAAAATCAGAGAATTTGAGCATGTACGGTTTGGAAGAGAGCAATATGCAGGTTCCAGACTTAACTTCCAATGAGATGTTGCTGGATTGGGGAAATAAAATAATTAAAGGTGAAGATAAGAGAATTGCAAATGGAGGAGTACCTATTTACAACCCAACTATCGCAAAGGTAAAAGTAATGTATAGCATTTTTAAAGATGGATATTATACTCAACAAATTCACCAAAAAGCCACAAGCCGTACTCAAAGTGATGTTGTAAAGTTTAGATCTGAAATTGATGAAATAATTTTACAATTGTGGCAGGAAGTTGAAGATGCGAATGTAAATCTACCCACACAAGAGAGAATTGAAAAGAATAAAGAATATGGTATCATCTATTATTATCGCAAGGGAGAAACTATTGAATAATGCTTATTGATACCCACGCTCATTTATACTCAAAAGACTATAACGATGACTTATTGTTAGTGATTGAAAACGCAAAACACAATAATGTTGGAAAGGTACTTCTACCTAACATAGATCTATCAACTATTGAACCACTAAAAAAAATAGTACGTAATAATCCTGATTTTTTCTTACCCATGATGGGACTTCATCCCACAAGTGTAAAATCCGACTACAAATCACAACTCGATACAATTTACTGCGAACTCTTTAGCAATGAAGAATATGTTGCTGTTGGAGAAATTGGTATAGATCTTTATTGGGATAAAACACACATTAGAGAACAAATTGAAGCTTTTGAAACACAATTGAAATGGAGTATTGAAAAAGGGCTGCCGTTATCAATTCATTCACGTAACTCATATAAGGAGATATGTGAGAGTTTGAATAGAGTAGGTGGAGAAAAACTACGAGGCACCTTTCATAGCTTTAGTGGAACATCTAGTGAATTAAAGGAACTCATGCAATTTGAAAACTTTTATTTTGGAATTAACGGAGTTGTAACATTTAAAAACTCCACATTGAGAGAGGTTTTGAAAGATTGTCCTATCGAAAGGATTGTTTTAGAAACCGATTCACCCTATTTAACTCCTGTTCCTTACCGTGGAAAGAGAAATGAGCCACAGTATTTAAAATTCATTCTTCAAGCATTATCTGGTGTATATAATTTAAAACCAGAAGATATTACAAGAATAACAAAATCAAATTCCGTTCGGCTTTTTGATTTAAATATCTGAAAGACTGTTTTTTATGTTTAAATATATAGACAAACCCTCTATTCGACAACAAAATTGTTCCAATAATGGATGGTTATGTTGGATAAATTCTCTATTTTTGTCATGTAAATGAGATGTAAGTGAAAAAAAAGTCGTATTTTGCACCGATTTTAAAAGCTCTCCTCATTTTGGAGAGATGCTCGAGTGGTTGAAGAGGCTCGCCTGGAAAGCGGGTATACGCCAAAAGTGTATCGTGGGTTCGAATCCCACTCTCTCCGCTGAATAATTCGCTCATTATTTAATAAATTAGAAATTAAGGAAACAAAAAACATACGTTTTTTAAATAAGAAGTATTTAAACATAAATAATTATTCAAATTAATAACAAGTTAAATTCATTAATCCTCAAAAAATTGAACACACAATGAAAAAGTTATTTGCAATTTTCGCAATTCTGGGCCTTATGTCTGTAGGATTGCAATCGGTTCTTTTAGCACAAGACGCAGAAGCACAAGACGCAGAAGCACAACCAGCATCTGAGCAAGTTGCTCCTCCTGTAACAGTAGAAGAAGATTTTTCAACTGCTGATGTTGTTGAAGAACCAACTGGTTTTCACAAAGCACTAAAAATTAAATTTATTGAAGGTAGTGCATTCTTTATGAGCTTAGTTGCTATTCCTTTAATTTTAGGTTTGGCTTTCAGTTTAGAAAGAATTATTTATTTAAGTCTTGCAGACGCTCACGTTGATGAAATGCTTTCAGGTATAGGTGAAGCACTTGATAGAGGCGATGTAGAAGGTGCTAAATCTTTAGCTCGTGATACTAGAGGCCCAATTGCTTCAATTGTTTATCAAGGTTTGTTGCGCATCGATCAAGGTGCAGAAGTAGTAGAACGTTCTGTAGTATCTTATGGTGGCGTACAAGCAGGTTTGTTAGAAAGAAATCTATCTTGGATTACATTGTTTATCGCTATGGCTCCATCACTTGGTTTCTTGGGAACAGTTATCGGTATGGTACAAGCCTTTGACGATATTCAACGTGCAGGAGACATTAGCCCTACTATTGTTGCTGGTGGTATGAAAGTGGCTCTTATCACAACTATTGGAGGTCTTATCGTTGCCCTTATTCTACAATTATTCTATAACTATATTTTGAATAAAGTAGAAACAATCTTAAATAAAATGGAAGACTCATCAATTACCTTCCTTGACCATGTAATAAGATATAATGTAAAACATAAAAGATAAATAAACCAATGGCAGTAACAAAAATATCTAGAATTTCACGTTGGGCACTATATGCTATGTCTGCAGTAACAATTGTTCTTATAGCATTGTTCTTCTTGGCAGGTAATGTCCTTCCTGAAAATCAAATCCCACAATTAGTCGGCTTAGTCGAACCTAATTTTACGGATATCCTTCTCTATTGGGTGTATGTGTTGTTAGGAATTACAATACTATCAGTAATCGTTTTTTCTTTAGTAGGATTTGTCAATAATTTAAAGTATAGTAGACGAAGAGCAATCAATTCGTTAGTTACACTAGCTATATTTGCAGTTTTATTGATATTTGCTTATTCTATTGGTGATGGAACGCCACTGAACATCCTTGGATACGAGGGTCCTGACAATGTTAAAGGTATGTTGAAATTAACCGATATGTGGTTATATACAATATACATTCTAATGGCATTAACCATTTTGGCAATGCTTTTTAGTCCTTTAATTAAAAGAATAGGAAAACGGAAATAATTTAATTATTTTCAGAAATAACATAATAAAAATATGGCTAAAAGAAATAAGAAAGTACCTGACGTTAATTCAAGCTCAATGGCAGATATTGCTTTCCTTTTGCTTATTTTCTTCCTTGTAACTTCTTCAATGGACACTGATAGTGGATTGGCAAGACGCCTTCCACCACCGCCACAAGATGAAGATCAACTCACTGAGATGAAAGTTCAAAAGCGTAATCTTTTGACGGTGTTGGTGAACTCGCTCGATCAAACTATGGTTGGAGACGAACACTATGATAATTTAAGACAACTTCAAGGGAAAACAGGCAAACAAAGCTTGAAAGATAAGGTAAAGGAGTTTGTGATTAATGCTAATAATAGCGAAAACTTACCAGAGCTTTTTGAAGAAGATTTTGGTCCTCCAATAGGGACATTGCGTGTAACAAAAGATCACGTTGTATCACTTCAAAATGACAATACTACAAGCTATAAAGCGTACCTTTCTGTTCAAAACGAATTGGTAAAGGCTTACAACGAACTCAGGGAAGAGGCAGCAGTAAGGTATTTCAACAAACCTTACGAAGAGCTTCTAAAAGACGAAAAAGATTTAATTAATAAGGTGTATCCTCAGCGAATATCTGAGGCTGAACCAAAAAGTTATGGAGGAAAGAAATAATGGGGAAATTTAATAAATCGGGCAGTCGTGAAATGCCAGCTCTAAACACCTCTTCTTTACCTGACATGATTTTCGCAATCTTATTTTTCTTTATGGTTACAACTACCATGAGGGAAGTAGAATTGATGGTTAAATTTAAAGTGCCAACTGCTTCAGAAATTCAAAAGCTGGAGAAGAAATCGTTGGTTACCTATATTTATATGGGACAACCAGTGGATCCAAAGTTTGGTACAGGAACATTTATGCAATTGAATGATAAGTTTGCAGAGGTAGAAGATATTCATGATTACATTGCTCAGGAGCGCAATATGTTAAGCGAATCTGACCAGCAATATATGACTGTGTCTTTGAAAGTAGACAACGATACTCAAATGCGTTATGTAACAGAAGTAAAACAAGCTCTTAGACGAGCATACGCTCTTAAGATCAGTTATTCTGCTCGTAAAGAAGATAATCAATAAATACCCATAGGGTAATTATTAATTAAACACGAAACAAAGAAGCCAAATCTCAATGATTTGGCTTCTTTGTTTTTAGGTGTCATTTTACATTAGCTTCATTTGATTTAATGCAATAAAATGATTTTTTGTTTTTTGATATGCATCGTTTTATTTTGTATCTTTGATATAAAATATTTTTTATAACTGTCAATTATTAACTAATTAAAAATCAAAAGAGATGGAATCAAATCAAGATGAAAAACAAGTAAATCCAATGCCTTACATTGGTACAAAAGCACCAGCTTTTACCGCAAAAACAACGCAGGGCGATATTAATTTTCCAAGTGATTACACTGGTAAATGGGTTATTTTATTTAGCCATCCTGCCGATTTTACTCCTGTATGTACAACTGAGTTTATGAAGTTTGCTGTAATGGAGGATGAATTTGAAGCCTTAAATTGCAAACTGGTAGGAATATCAATCGACGGGTTGTTTAGTCATATTGCATGGTTGAGAACAATTCAAGAGAAGATTGATTACAAAGGAATGAAAAATGTAGAGGTTAAATTTCCATTGATTGAGGATATCAGTATGAATGTTGCCAAAAAATATGGTATGGTTCAACCTGAAGAAAGCGAAACGCAAGCAGTGAGAGCTGTGTTCTTTATTAATCCTGAAGGAATTGTTAAGGCTATTATTTATTACCCACAATCATTAGGACGTAACTTTGACGAAATCAAACGTGCACTTATTGCCTTAAAAACTGCAGAAGAGTTTGGTGTAGCTACACCAGCTGATTGGCGTCCGGGTGAAGATGTTATTGTTCCTCCAGCAGGTTCTTGTGGAGTTGCTAAAGAGAGAATGGAAAGCAAAGATGAACTTACATGCTATGATTGGTTTTTCTGTACTAAGAAGCTGACAAAAGAGGCGATAGATAATGCATTGCTTAAACAATAAATAAATACCAATTGGATTAAAGCCTGTTGTTATATATAATAAAAGTGTCTGATGAGGTTGAATAATAAAACCTATCAGACACTTTTTTTATAGACTGGTTTCAATATCATATAGCCATGCAATTATACTCTACACCATGAATCCTTTTTTTTAATTAATGCATTGCATTAGTGTGCAGTTTTCTTTTATTGAGTCCTGATTTAGTAATTTTATAATGACCAGAAGTAAACATTTTATCTTTACTAGAGTTTAATGTAGTATTAAGTTGCTGTTAGATCTGATATTAGATCCTTCGTTTATTTAATCAGTAGTAGATTAGTAATTTATCTTTTCGATTTTTAATTATATACACTAACATAAAAAACAAATGAGAAATAGAAATGAGTTGATTGATTTAGGACTTTTAGTTTTGCGTATCGGTATAGGCATTGTATTCATTTTTCACGGTATGCCCAAGCTGTTGGGAGGAATGGAAATTTGGACACAAATAGGCTCTACCATGTCAATAGTGGGTGTGAATTTTGCTCCTGCCTTTTGGGGTTTTATGGCTGCAGTTACTGAAGTCGTTGGAGGAGTTTTTGTCATTTTTGGGCTTTTGCATCGTCCTGTAGCATTAATGCTTACTTTTACCATGATCATTGCATTGCTTGTTCATGTTACAGCTGGTGACCCGTTTGGTATATATTCGAATGCCTTAAAAGGATTAATAGTTTTTATTGCTTTGCTTATTACAGGACCTGGCAAATACTCCCTTGATTACAGGTATCTCAGAAGAATTGCCTAATACACTTTTAGTGAACAGTATAGTGCTTTTTATTTTCAATAAAGTATTATGATATTATTTGAGAATGAAAAAAAGATGCTATAGTAGTAAAATGAACCACTATATAACATGAAAGAAGAAAATGCAATAGATATAAAAGAGATATGGATAAGAAATAAAAAAAGGGTAAGCTTACTACATCGCGCCGCTACAACCAAATACCCTTGCTGCGATCAAGCCCTGGGGGGTTCTTCGGGAGCTGGCCGTGTAGGACTTACCCAGCCACAAAGATACATTAATTTATTTCAAATACAAAAAACTCAAATGTTTTTCTACTATATTTTCTAGGTATATGATTAATCTCTGAGAATACCCATATTATTCTCAATTTTAGGTTCATTTTGATAAACTTCGCCAACAATAAATATTTTCATGCGATTTCAACTTATTTCCATCATGCTTTTCGTAAAAGCACACAATGCTGAGCTGTTGTTCTTATGTTCAGAATATTTGTTAGACTGAAATGGTGAATCTTTCTTATTTCTTTATATTGACATCAATATTTGACTTCTAAAATAAAACAGAACTTCACTAATTAGATAATAAAATTATTTAAATAAAAAAGAAACCCGTATATTTGTTATTTAAACAAAGGATTCAAAGAACGTTTTAAATATCAATATATCGATTCCAATTGCAACCCTACATCATCTAAAATTTCAAATTATGAATATAGTAGACCGTTTTATTAAGTACG
>JAQVZQ010000046.1 GCA_028708095.1 Dysgonamonadaceae bacterium | reverse complement strand
AATATCAGCTTGTAATAATAAATCTATCATTACTTTTCTACTCTGAAATGCAGGAATGTTCTCTTCAAAGAATAGCCACAGGTGTCCACCATTGCCTGATCTAGATCGCTCAATGACTGGAGACAAAACATATTTGACACAAATGTCATACAATTTAGAAATCGTATTGCGCCAATTTCCCTCATCAAAATCGGCAACAATGAAAAACGATGTGTTATCAGAAAGCAGAGGATATATACCCAATGTTGTATCTCCTTTTAAATGCTCAATTAATATTTTATCGTTGAATGGAAGAAAACTCTTCTTCTTATAATTTGCAAATGTTCCTCCCGACGCTTTGTGCCTATTGTAATCATTCCAATCAACATGGTAGGCGGGCATATATCCACTTCTATCACCTTTCTCCCAACGAACGGCATAGACATCTTCTCTTCCTCTAAAAAAAGACCTGTATAATTCGATATTGAACTCTAAATTTTTCATACACAATCATCATTTTGTTTTTGCTAAGATAACAAATTTTAAAACATTTTAAAATACTCCCTTTATGTCATTTAGCTTCAAATTACGACTAATAGGCACTAAGGGAGAAGATAAGTGAAGAAAGTTTTGAGTTAGTACTATGGTATAAAATGTAATATTAAAGAAGTTTCAGGCTGACATGAATATAATGGCATATTTTCAACTTCAGGAAAGCATAAACTATGGAACCTTGCACCATATGTTATGTAATATATTTAACTTTCCGACTGTTGGTCTTTTTAAAACTTTATTAATTTTGCATTGCTTAAGTATTAAATATAAAAATCACCGCAATTGCCTTATAGTAAACTGGTCACTATTGATGTGTAAATAATTAATTATGTATACTTTGCTTGTTATTTTAGCTGTTTTGTTTGCTTTGTCAATAATAGCGTTTTTTATAAGAACTGTGACGCAAGAGATATCTTTGAAGCAAATTATTGCGCTAGGAATACGTAATATGAGAGAAAACAAATTATTCCTATTATTGTATTTTGTTTTAATTATACTCATATCCTTGCATTCGTTTTTAGTCATCAAGAACCCGCTGAATAAAGAATATAATAACGGATTAATAGGAATGCTTTTATCCTTATATATTCTTATAGTTTCCATTTCATTTAATAAGCGAAAATATTTATGGGTTACGCTCGCTATTATTGGCATTCTTATAGTCACCGGAGTTTATCTTTTATCACCAGCTAAGCTATTATTGCAATAAATACTAAGGTAAATTTGATAAATATATCGGTGTAAAATGGTGATAACGAAGAATGCGCTTAAACTTATTATTGAATGTAAATCTGGGATTATAATAGTAGCTTTTTCAGAGAGAGTGTTTTTGACAGAGAAAGAAAAATAATGAAATCTTTATGTTATTATAGAAACACATAACTTATTAGTGATCCAATAGGAAAATTCAAAACAGCACGCTTTCAACCAAAAAAAGGACTTGCATTTTACTGCAAGTCCTTTTCCTTTAATCGTGGTCCCAACAGGGCATGATCCTGTGACCCCCTGATTATGAGTCAGGTGCTCTAACCAACTGAGCTATGGGACCAGTTTCGATATTATCTCATCGAAATCGGGTGCAATATTACTGTTTTTTTCAATAACTACAAAATTAATTTGCATTTTATGCAGTAAAACTGCCTATTTACATGTATTTTAAAATATTGTTAAGGGTCAACCCAATCACCATGCTCTTTGATAAGAGCAATCAACCTCTCAACAGCCTCTTCCTCAGGAATGTTTTTTTCGATACGTTCTTTCTTTTTATAAAGAGAGATTTTTCCTGGTTCTGCGCCAACATAACCATAATCAGCATCGGCCATTTCTCCCGGACCATTTACTATGCAGCCCATCACACCAATCTTCAGCGTTTTGAGGTGTGAGAAAGATTCTTTTATTTTCTCAACAGTATCTTGAAGATTAAATAATGTTCGTCCACAGCCTGGACATGAAATAAACTCCGTTTTGCTGGTTCTTACTCTGGCTGCTTGTAATATGCCAAACATATAAGCATCAATATCAGTGGCAGCAATTGCACCCTTGTTTGACAACATTATGCCGTTTCCAAAACCATCTAAGAGCAAGGTTCCTAAGTCTACTCCTGCTTTTATCTGTAGATCCTCCGCCTCATTTTCGTTATATGAACGATGTAAAACAACTGGTATAGAGCAATTATTCTCTAACAATGAATGTATAAATGCACGCTGCTCTCCTACTCCATTCACGTGATTGGTTTCAAGAATGACTACAGTATTGTTGAGTATTACCAACTTATCAATCAAGTTCCCTTTTGCCAAATCGGAATAATTCAGACGTAAGAACTTCAATTTGCTATTACACGAATCAAGCAAAGCTAACTCATCAGATGTAAACAATGGATATTGATCAGTCAGATCTGTCCAAAACTGGTAATCGAGGATCAACTTCATGCCTTTAGGTATCTTAGTAGGAACTTGATTTCCTACATATACATAATCTGGGATAAAGTGCAAGTTAATTGCATAATCATTCTTCTTACTTCTATCCGTTATAACTATTGGCAGATTATCGCCTCCAATGTTTCTTACTTTGTGTGTGGTGCGCTTATCTATAGAGATAGGACAAAACTTCTCACTTGTTTTAGCTTTTATTGGAGCATGATTTTTACGAAGAGAGATATAATTAACCAGTTTTTGTGCAACAGGTAATTCACACTCTGGGTCTTCGCTTAATGAAACCCTAATTGTATCGCCAATTCCATCAGATAACAGTGCACCTATACCAACAGCCGATTTAATCCTTCCATCTTCACCACCACCCGCTTCAGTAACACCCAAATGTAATGGAAAGTGCATATTCTCAGCATCCATCCGCTCAATAAGTAGTCGTACCGATTTGGTCATCAGCAAAGTATTGGACGACTTCATTGAGATTACAATGTTTAAGAAACTGTGTGCCACCGCTATTCTAAGATATTCAAGACACGACTCAACCATTCCTTCGGGTGTGTCACCATATCGACTCATGATTCTATCTGACAACGAACCATGATTCACTCCAATACGCACAGCAGTATTATGTTCTTTGCAAATGTCAAGAAATGGAATAAACTTCGCCTCTATTTTTTCTAGTTCTTTAGCATATTCCTCATCAGTATATTCCACTGTGGCAAAAGACTTTGTTCTATCAACAAAGTTACCTGGATTGATACGCACTTTCTCAACATATTTTGCAGCAGTAATAGCTGCTCTAGGATTAAAATGTATGTCAGCCGATAATGGAACATTGTATCCTTTGTCTCGCAAAGCTTGGTGAATGTTTTTCAGGTTTTCAGCATGCTTTACACCTTGGGCTGTCAATCGTATCAATTGACCGCCTTCTTTAATGATTCTTTCACATTGCTCCACACTTGCCTCTGTATCCAGCGTATCAGTATTGGTCATAGTTTGCACAACTATTGGATATCCACTTCCCAAAGTGACATTCCCAATCTGGACGTCGTTAGTTGCACGTCGCTTATAATTAAAATGATTCATTGTGTTAATAAAATATGAAATGAATTACCGCTTCAAAGGTAATATTTCAATCCAATATCCATCAGGGTCATTGATAAAATATAATCCCATCGATTCATTTTCGTAACAAACACAACCCATTTCTCTGTGAAAAGCACGAGTCTTATCATAATCATTTTCTACTCGCACACACAAGTGCTGTTCATTATCACCCAGCTTGTAAGGTCTATCCCAGTCTCTCAACCAAGTCAGCTCAAGAGTAAAACCAGTGGTACTGTCGCCAATATAAACCAATATAAAAGATCCATCAGACGATTTTTTTCTTCTTACTTCCTTCAAGCCTAAGGCTTTTTCATAAAAGTCGAGACTTTTTTGAAGGTCTAATACGTTGATGTTATAATGATCAAATCTACTTTTAATTTCCATATTTATTTTGTTTTTAATGTGATGAATATGTGATAATAAAGGAACAACACTCCGAAGCTTAGTGAAGCCACTTTCAAAATAGATAGTAACGTAACACATTGAGAATGTCGAGATGCAGTATTCACCTTTATATCACAATGACTAATTATATCTTAAATGATTGTCCCTTATGGTCTAACTTCAATAGTTTGCAATTTGCAGCAAGAGCAACGGGTTCAAATTCTTGAATCAATTCGTAATTGTCACCAAAATGAAGGGGTAAAAAGTTGCGGGTCTTTATTTTATTGACAAACTGTTCTCCACCAAGCATGAAATCCTTTCCTAGTCGTGGATCAAGTGGGAACATTGCCACATCAACTTCACTCACTTCTTCTGACAATAGTTCTAACTCACAAATATACTGATTTTCGAAAACAAAAGACTCCTCTTTAGACACCTCTTCATTCCAATGCCAATTATTTAAATCTCCAGCATGAAATATTTTCATATCGTTATGTTCAATATAAAAGCTTGCGCCAGCATCTGTTGAGCCAAATGCTTTTATTTTTAAATTTTCATCTTTGTACTCTTCGAGTTTATCGAGATAAATAATTTTCTCATCTTTTAGCGAAAAAGTATCTTTCAATGTATTGACTACTTCTTTGGAAAACACATAAGTAATGTCTTCTTTGTCCCTACTCCAGGAGAGGACTTCTTCGTTAAAATGATCTCCGTGAGAATGGGTGCACAATACATATAATGGTTCTTTCTTTTTAAGTATATGTTTTCTCACCCAACCAATTTCATCTCCATCTTTAATCGCATCTTTATAATAATCAACAATTATCGAAAACGTTTCAAACTCTATTACACAACAACTGTGATAGACGTAAGTTACAATCATATTTTTTTCATTTTTCAAATACATACTGTTTATAGTTATAACAATTGGCACACCAATAGTTCATATCAAAGAGTAGTATTTACATTATTTACAGTCTTACAACACAAACATTCTGTAATAATTTAAACTAAAGTTGAGTAAAAGTGTTATTTCATTGCACATATTTACTACTTTTGCGCAGTTTATTGACAATTCAAATAATCACAATAATATATTTAAAAGATGAAACACAATTTATTAAAAGGAAAAAGAGGCATCATATTTGGCGCCCTTAATGATATGTCTATCGCTTGGAAAGTAGCTGAGCGAGCAGTTGAAGAAGGTGCTATAATTACTCTTTCAAACACACCCGTAGCGGTAAGAATGGGCGATACGGATACACTTGGAAAGAAACTAAATGCTGAAATTTTACCAGCTGATGCTACCAATGTAGAAGATTTGGAAATGGTGTTTTCTAAATCAATGGAAATCCTTGGAGGTAAAATAGATTTTGTATTACACTCGATAGGTATGTCTCCCAATGTACGTAAAAAAAGGACATACGATGATTTAGATTACAATTTATTAGATAAGACACTCGATGTTTCAGCAGTTTCATTTCACAAGATGCTTCAAGTGGCGAAGAAAATGGATGCAATTTCAACAGGCGGTTCTGTAGTAGCCCTTACTTATGTTGCTGCACAACGTGTTTTCTATGGCTACAATGATATGGCAGATGCAAAAGCATTGCTAGAATCTATTACACGTAGCTTTGGATACATTTATGGACGCGAAAAAGGAGTTAGGGTTAATACAATATCTCAGTCACCAACAATGACAACTGCTGGAAGCGGCGTGAAAGGTATGTTAGACTTACTGGATTTCTCAGAACGCATGTCTCCGATTGGAAATGCGGATGCAGATGATTGTGCTGATTATTGTATTGTGATGTTCTCTGACCTTACACGCAAAATTACTATGCAAAACCTTTACAACGATGGAGGTTTCTCAAGCATGGGAATGAGCATTCGTGCTATGAGACAATATAGTAACGGACTGGAAGACGAAAAAGAAGAAGACGAAAACGTTATATACGGATAATATTGTAATAAGTCACACTCAGTTTTAATTAAAACCTCAAACACAATTCAAAGTGTTTGAGGTTTTCTTATATGAAGAAATTAAGTAAATTTGTATTCAAAAATTACATTCAGGGATATGAAAGAACTTGCACCCGTCATTTTGTTTACTTATAATCGACCGTGGCATACACAACAAGTGTTACATGCGCTACAACAGAATGTGTTGAGCGAACAAAGCAAACTGTTCGTTTTTTCGGATGGTGCAAAGAATCCCGATGATGAAGTACTTGTTCGCAAAACACGAGACATACTTACACAAACCAAAGGTTTTAAAGAAGTAACTATCATAGAGCGACCTATAAACTTCGGGTTAGCTGATAATATTATAAATGGTGTAACATCCATTATCGAGGAATACGGAAAAGTAATTGTACTTGAAGACGACTTGATAACAGCTCCCACGTTTCTCACTTTTATGAACAATGCATTAAGTCTTTATGAAGATGTAGATGAAGTTGCACATATTCATTCTTTCTGCTATTCAGGATTAGACCTCCCTGATACTTTCTTAATAAAGTGGGTGGGAAGCCTAGGGTGGGCAACATGGAGTAACTCTTGGAAGCTATTTAATGCCGATGGCACAAAGTTATTAGCTGAAATCAAAAATAAAAAGTTATCCAGAACTTTCGATTTCGATGGAAAGTATCCCTACACACGAATGTTGAAAAGACAGGTAGAAGGCAAAAACAACTCTTGGGCAATTCGTTGGAATGCATCGCTATTCTTAAACAATAAATTATCTTTAAACACCGGCAAGTCTCTTGTACACAACATCGGTTTTGACGGAAGCGGTGAGAATAGTGGTACTCAAAATTTCTACAACATGAGTTTGTATGAAGGAAACTTGGATTTAATCATACCCGACGAAATAAAAGAAAATGCTGAAGCGCGAAAACAATTTGAAAATTTTTATAAAAGAACCAATTCATTTTCTGCAAAAGCAAAACGAAGATTGCAACGAATGGCAAAAGGTGACTTTTCATAATCTTAAATAAATAAAATGAAAGTTTTATTGATAAGCACACACGATCAAAAAGGAGGGGCTGCTATTGCAGCTTACAGACTTTTGGAAGCGTTGAATAAAAACGGTGCTACTGCCAAAATGTTGACAATCGACAAAAAATCTAACAATGCAAATGTTATTGAGGTAGGTAATCACTTCATGAATAAAGCCCGTTTCACAGCAGAACGAGGGGTTATATTTATTCAAAACGGTTTCTCTAAAAAAAATCTTTTCGATATATCTATTGCCAGCACAGGTGTTAGTATTACAAACCACCCTGAATTTAAAAAAGCAGATGTCATTCATTTACATTGGATTAATCAAGGCATGCTCTCAATAAGAGAAATAGGCAGAATAGTAGCAAGTGGTAAAAAGATAGTTTGGACCATGCACGACATGTGGCCATTTACTGGAGTCTGTCACCATGCAGGAAGATGCAATCATTTCGAAATTGGATGTGGCTACTGCCCTTACCTTAAAGTTCCCATAAAAAAAGACATCTCTTACTCTACTTTCTTATGCAAACAAGCAGCTTATTCGCTTGGGCTTATTCATTTTGTTGCATGTAGCAACTGGTTGAAAAAATTAGCCCTAAAAAGCCCCCTAACAACCTACCACAAAGTGAGCTCTATTCCCAATCCTTTGAACACTGAATATTATAAACCAAAAGATAAAACAGAACTAAGAAGAGCAATGAATTTACCAATCGATAAAAAGATTATTTTGTTTGCGTCCGCAAAAGTTTCCGACAAACGAA
Source organism: Dysgonamonadaceae bacterium (assembly GCA_028708095.1). GTDB lineage: Bacteria > Bacteroidota > Bacteroidia > Bacteroidales > Dysgonomonadaceae > UBA2632. Next base: position 8,837 of record JAQVZQ010000046.1, on the reverse strand, counting down.
AAGGAATCGATTATTTAATAGAAGCTTCTCAAGTTTTGTCACAACAAAATAAAAACTTCATGTTCCTCATTGCTGGTGGCAATAGTGAAGAGATAATCTCACAATTAGCATTACCTGCTGTCAATGTAGGGTATGTCGATTCAAGCGACATGCCTGATATTTACAATGTTGTGGATGTATTTGTCACACCTTCGCTGCAAGAGAACCTACCTAACACCATTATGGAGTCAATGGCTTGTGGCACACCTTGCGTGGGATTTGATATTGGAGGTATCCCTGAAATGATTGATCACAAACAAAATGGATATATCGCTAAATACAAAGACAGTGAAGATTTGGCAAAGGGATTGACATGGGTGCTTGAAAACGAGAACTCTAAGAGATTATCTGAAAATGCAAGAAATAAAGTTGAAGCAAACTACTCTGAAGCTCAAATAGCAAAACGTTATTTAGAAATTTACAATCAAGAATGAGTCTATGATTTTATTTACTGTAATAACTGTCACTTATAATGCAGAGCAAACATTGGAAAGAACACTGATTAGTGTCCGTGAACAAACCTATGCTAATATTGAGCACATTATAGTTGATGGAAAATCTACAGACGAGACATTGAGTCTCATTAAGAAACATCAAACCGACAACTTAATATGGATAAGTGAAAAGGACAATGGCATATATGATGCGATGAATAAAGCGACCGCAATGGCCAAAGGCAACTATATATGCTATTTGAATGCGGGTGATGCATTTTATGAAAAAGAGACAGTAGAAAAAATTGTCACAACAGCTCAACAATATCATTTACCTGATATTTTGTATGGTGAAACTGTAGTGGTAAACAATGAAGGGGAGTTTTTACACAATCGTAGATTGAAAGCACCCGAAAATTTAAATTGGACAAGCTTTAAACAAGGGATGCTTGTATGTCATCAAGCCTTTATCATCAAACGAAGCCTTTTTGATCCTTACGATTTAACGTACAATTTCTCATCCGATATAGATTGGTGCATCCGATTGATGAAAAAGAGCAGCTCTATTGTCAACACTCATCTAATCCTAATAAAGTATTTAAACGAGGGAATAACAACAGCTAACCGCAAAGCATCGCTGAAAGAACGCTATCACATAATGACAAAGCACTATGGGGGTATTTCTACATTCTTTCATCACATATGGTTTGTTTTGAGAGCTATTTTGATGCCCGAAAAGAAGAACTAGAGAACAACAATGATAAAAAGAAGAAAACTAAAAGTTGAAGAACTTAACAGAATCGATGTTCAAGAATTTAAACAAGCAAGAAAGATAGGATTGACAGTTGTAATGGACAATGTAAGAAGCCAGAACAACATTGGATCTGTTTTTAGAACAAGTGATGCTTTCAGAGTTAACGAGATTTTACTATGTGGCATAACGGCTACTCCTCCTCAAGTCGAAATTCATAAAACTGCATTGGGCGCAGAAGATTCTGTTTCGTGGCGATATTTTGATGAAACAATATCTGCTGTGAATGAGTTGAAAGAAAAAGGATATACAATTTTCTCTATAGAACAAACTGAAAATAGCACTTCTTTATCTGATGTATCATTGGATAATAACAAGAAGTACGCTATTGTGTTAGGGCACGAAGTTCATGGAGTGCAACAAACGGTAATTGATGCTTCTCACGGGTGCATCGAAATACCACAGTTTGGAACAAAACACTCCCTCAATATTTCTGTAGCAGCAGGCATTGTAATTTGGAGTTTCTATTCCCATTTAAGCTCTGATATATCAGAATAGAATAAATTATACTTCAAGTCTTTCTGTTGATATGCTATTTGAACACTGTTTCCTGATTTCGATAATCTTATTAAAGCCGTTTTGCAATAAATTAAGGAAAACGATCATAACGGGACACCATCTTGGGTATCCCAACCAAAACAGCTTATCTTTGGGTTATGTTTGCACATAGAAAAAAGCAAGCGGAGAGCTTTCCGAGCATCGGAAAGTATAAAAAGTTTTCTAGAGGAGCTTTCCGAGAGTCGGAAAGTACAAAAACTTTTATTATAGAGCTTTCCGAGAGTCGGAAAGTACAAAAACTTTTATTATAGAGCTTTCCGAGAGTCGGAAAGTGCAAAAACTTTTATTGTAGAGCTTTCCGAGAGTCGGAAAGTGCAAAAACTTTTATTGTAGAGCTTTCCGAGCGTCGGAAAGTATAAAAAGTTTTCTTGAAGTGCTTTCCGAGCATCGGAAAGTACAAAATGTTTGCAAAAAGAGTCTTCATAAAAGCATCGAAACCAGAAAGATGTTGAATAAATGTCATTCCGGAGTATGCTATATCAACACTATTTTTCAAACTGTTTTAATTGCATTGTTTCTCCATCGAAAACAGCATAAGAGAAATAGCTCATCCAATCACCTAATATTACAATATTGGACTCTTTCTTTACAGGAAGATTAAGCATTATATGCCTATGACCGAAAACAAAATAATTGATTTGTGGTTTTCTTTCTAATTCCTCTTTGGCAAATTGAATCAAATGCTCCTTTTCTTCTCCCAAAAATGGTTCAATTTTTCCATTCGTTCTACTATAGTTTGACCAAGTGCTTGCAAACCCCATTGTCCATCTCGGATGTATAGCAGCATAGAGAAATCTAAGAAACTGATTGTGATACACCTTGCGAACAAATTTAAACTTCCAAGATTCATCTCCCAATCCATCACCGTGCGCAAGATAAAACACTTTTCCATCAATCTTTTTAATTATGGGTTTCTTTTCAATTATCAGACCACACTCTTTAGATAGATAGTCTGTTAGCCAAATATCATGATTACCAATAAAAAAATATATAGGTATACCTGCATCAGTTAATTCAGATAGTTTTCCTAAAACACGGGTGAAACCACGAGGGACTACATTTTTGTATTCGAACCAATAATCAAAAATGTCGCCCATCAAATAAATCTCCTTGGCATCGTGCTTTACAGCATCAAACCAACGACACAATTTACGTTCAACATCAAAAGAGTTTTCATGAAAGACCGATCCTAAATGAGCGTCTGATAAAAAGTATGTTTTATTTTTCAAATCATGTGTATTAAAAAGGAATAGCAATGTGTTGATTTATTAAAGACTTATCAACATGTAAATTTAAATTTAATTACCCTGCTTTCGTTACTTATGGATTAAAGAAATCCTAATTCTAGCAATGCTTCTTCACTCATCATTGATCTTTCCCATGGTGGATCGAAAACTAAATCAATGGTTACTTCATTTACTCCCTCAACCGATTCTACTTTCATTTGCACATCACTTAAAATAAAATCAACCGCAGGACAATTAGGTGATGTTAGCGTCATTTCTATTCTCACATTATTACCTTCATCTATGTCCACGTCATAAATCAAACCTAAATCAAAAATATTAACTGGTATTTCTGGGTCATACACTGAATGAAGCATGACAATTATTTCTTCAAGTAAATCTTGCATATTTGAGTTCATACTATTTTTATTTTATCTGTTATGTTATTAACCCCAAAACAATCTGTTTTGTTTAAATCACAATACATTTTCATCAGCAAAACTATAATATCTGTCGCCACATAAAATTAAATGATCAAGTAAATTAATATCCATCAACTTTGCAGCATCCTTCAGTTTTGTAGTTATTCTTAAGTCTTGTTCGCTTGGCAAACAGTTGTTGGTTGGATGATTGTGAGCTAAAATAATACCCGATGCATACCGATTCAGTGCTTCGCGCAAAACCAATCGCACATCAAGTACAGTTGAACTAATACCTCCCTCACTTATTCGCATTGTACTCTCAATCTTATTCGACCTATTTAGAAGTAACACCCAGATTTCTTCGTGATTCAAATCGCTTAAATAAGGATACAAAGCTTGATAAGCATCGCGCGAGCTTGATATTTTTTTCACCTCTTGTGCTCCCGTATTTTTGCGTCTGCGTCCTAACTCTAATGCAGCTACAATAGTAATAGCCTTAGCAGGTCCAATACCCTTAGTTTTTGTCAAGTCAGATACACTGTATCGAGCGAGTTTATTTATATCATTATTGGCAGTCGTAAGAATATGTTTACACACTTCTACTGCAGATTGATCCCTCGTTCCCGATCCAATAAGAATTGCCAGCAACTCAGAGTCGGACAATGCCGAAGCTCCCTTCATCATAAGTTTTTCACGTGGTCTATCTTCTACTGCCCAGTTTTTAACAGAAAGACGCGTTAATTCAGGTTTTGACATAACATACTTTATTTAAACATGAGTATTGTGTCTACAAAGATAAAATAAAAAGGAACATCTTAAAGCAAGATGTTCCTTTTTGTTAATAAATATTATTTACTGAGATGCAAAAAAACTATTTTGCCCGCTCTACATATGTTCCCGTACGGGTGTCAATTTTAACCTTTTCGCCAGTTTCGATAAACAATGGTACACGCACCTCAGCGCCAGTCTCAACAGTTGCAGGTTTAAGCGTGTTAGTGGCAGTATCACCGCGCAAGCCGGGCTCTGTATAAGTGATTTCCAAAACCACATGAGTGGGCATCTCTGCTGTTAAAATAGTTTCGCTATCAGCATGTACTTGTACTTCTACGATGTCACCATCTTTCAAATATTGCACGCCTTCGATTTGTTCTCCTGGAATTGATATTTGCTCGAAAGTATCTGCATTCATAAAATGATAACCCATATCATCTTTATATAAATATTGATAAGGACGACGCTCGATACGCACTTCCTCAATCTTTACTCCTGCATTGAATGTTTTATCTATAACCCTTCCAGTAGTTACATTTCTAAGTTTAGTGCGAACAAAAGCAGCACCTTTTCCAGGTTTTACATGGAGAAATTCTATAATAAAGAAATATTGACCATCTAAGTCAATACACATTCCATTTCTAATATCAGCTGTTGTTGCCATAAAGAGTATGTTTTAATTTTTATGCAAAAGTAGAGAATAACTTCCAATTTGCCAAAAATGAATTACATAATATCCTCACTCACCTAATATTATGACATTTACACATCAGAAATAAGATTTAAAATGATATTGAAATAGTAGATGACTTATCATTGTGGGTATAATTTCGTATATTTGCTATAGAGAGATATAAACAAAAAATATAAAAAATATTATGAAAAAGAAATTAGTAGTACTTACGGGAGCTGGCATGAGTGCCGAAAGTGGAATTGCAACTTTTAGGGATAGCGACGGTTTATGGGAATCACATCGTGTGGAAGATGTGGCATCACCTGCTGGTTTTGCAGCAGACCCCAAACTTGTGCTCGATTTTTACAATGCCCGACGCAAAGAGTTGGTAAAAACAACACCTAATAAAGGACATATAGGGCTGGTCGATCTTGAAAAAGATTACGATGTATCGATTATCACACAAAATGTTGACAACTTACATGAACGTGCTGGAAGTTCTCATGTAATACATTTGCATGGAGAATTAATGAAGTCACGCTCAACAGCTGATCCTTCTATTATATACGAAATGACAGAGGAAAACTGTGAAATAAATATAGGAGACAAATGTGAGAGAGGATCACAATTACGTCCTGATATTGTGTGGTTTGGTGAAGCAGTGCCAATGATTGAAGCAGCTGTACCCATTGTACAACAAGCAGACATCATAGTTATTATTGGCACATCACTCAATGTATATCCTGCAGCAGCTTTAATTGATTATGCTAGATCCGGAACCCCTATTTATTTAATTGACCCTAAAGATGTAAGGGCTAGTCGTTCGAATATTACCTTTATACAAAAAGGTGCCTCTGAAGGAGTAAAAGAACTGAAAAGCATTCTTCAAAAAAAATAACCATTTAAGGCAATCAGATAATTTAAGGACAAAGTGTGATAGCTATATCTTTTTAATGACTCACTTTATTATCTTTGTGTGCTCATAAGTAAACTCAAATACCAAAACTTTTATTTTAAATGGCTAAACCAATCGCTGATACACCCTTAATGAGACAATATAACGAAATTAAGAAAAAGCATCCTGATGCTATTTTATTATTTCGTGTAGGCGATTTTTATGAAACCTTTTCTGAAGATGCCATTATCGCATCAGAAATATTGGGAATAACCCTTACTCGTAGAGCAAACGGTGCTGCACAATATGTAGAGTTAGCTGGATTTCCTCATCATGCACTTGACACCTATTTACCAAAATTAGTGCGTGCAGGAAAACGCGTGGCGATATGTGACCAGTTGGAAGATCCCAAACAAGCAAAGACACTTGTTAAACGAGGTGTCACTGAGTTGGTGACTCCTGGCGTTTCTATCAATGATAATATACTCAATCATAAAGAAAATAATTTTCTGTGTGCTATACACTTTTCAAAAAACATGTGTGGTATTGCTTTGCTTGACATTTCTACTGGAGAGTTCTTAACCAGTGAAGGATTGGTGAATGATATTGACAAATTGCTTGCAAGTTTCTCACCTAAGGAAATTTTAATTGAACGTGGAAAAAAGAAAGAATTTGAAGAGAAATTTGGGAATCACTTTTTCCTCTTCGAAATAGATGATTGGGTTTTTACTGATGAGTTTGCAAACGACCGTCTTTTAAAACACTTTCAAACTAAAAATCTAAAGGGTTTTGGTGTATCACATCTAGCATTGGGTATTATTGCATCGGGAACCATTTTGCATTATATGGATGTTACTCATCATAGTCAGATTGACCATATCATTGCGATAAATCGTATAGAAGAAGATAGATATGTACGATTAGATAAATTTACTGCTCGCAGTCTTGAACTTATTTCTACCATGAGCGAAGATGGTAAGAGCTTGCTCAACATCATGGACAAAACCATCTCGCCAATGGGTTCTCGCATGATGCGCAGATGGCTTATGTTTCCATTGAAAGATTTACTACCCATCGAAAATAGATTGGAAGTTGTAGAGAACTTCTTTAAAGAGACAGATTTAAGAGCATTGGTTCAAACACACATCGCACAGATTGGCGATTTAGAACGTATTATCACCAAAGCAGCAGTGAGGCGAATATCCCCACGCGAAGTAGTAGCCATAAAAACTGCTCTTATAGCAATAGAACCGTTGCGTGAGGCTTTTCTTGCATCACAAAACAAGAGTTTGCAAGAAATGGGTGAAAAACTCAATCCTTGCCCAATAATTAGAGACCGTATAACAAAACAACTAAAAAATGACCCGCCGGCACTAGTCAATAAGGGTGGATTCATAAATAAAGGTGTAAACAGCGAACTGGATGACTTGCGTGATATTGCGCATTCAGGTAAAGACTATTTACTCCACATACAACAAAGAGAGAGCAAAAACACCTCAATACCCTCTCTTAAAATTGGTTTCAATAATGTATTTGGCTATTACATCGAAGTGCGACACACTCACAAAGACAAAGTGCCAGCAGAATGGATAAGAAAACAAACCTTGGTGAGTGCCGAAAGATACATTACTCAGGAACTTAAAGAGTACGAAGAAAAGATTTTAGGAGCTGAGGATAAAATTCAATCTTTGGAGTTAGAAATTTTCAACTCATTGGTAGAGAGTTTAATTGAATATATTCCAACCATACAAATTAATGCCAACATAATAGCACGTTGCGATTGTTTGTACTCTTTTGCAAAAATTGCTGAAGAGAATAAATACATTCGTCCTAAACTAAACACTTCTCTCGAAATTGATATCAAAAATGGACGTCATCCTGTCATTGAAATGCAACTACCACCGGATGAACCATATATTGCGAATGATGTATATCTAGATAATGATACCCAACAAATTATTATTATTACAGGACCTAATATGTCGGGAAAGTCAGCACTTCTCAGGCAAACTGCACTAATAACTATTATGGCACAAATGGGTAGTTTTGTACCTGCTGAATCGGCAAAAATAGGCCTGGTTGATAAGATTTTTACCCGTGTTGGAGCTTCTGATAATATCTCCTTGGGAGAATCAACATTTATGGTTGAGATGAATGAAGCTGCAAATATACTGAACAATATTTCAAAACGCAGCCTCGTTTTGTTTGATGAGTTAGGACGCGGGACCAGCACTTACGATGGAATATCAATAGCATGGTCAATTGTAGAATATATACACGAAAATCCGAAAGCACGGGCGAAAACTCTTTTTGCAACGCACTATCATGAGCTAAACGAAATGGAGAAATCGTTTAAGCGCATAAAGAACTTCAATGTATCGGTAAAGGAAATTGACAATAAAATTATTTTTTTACGCAAACTAAAAGCTGGCGGAAGCGAACACAGTTTCGGTATTCATGTTGCTCAAATGGCGGGTATGCCTGCGAGCATAACGCATCGTGCCGAATCGATATTGAAAGAGATGGAGCAACACAATCGGAAAAAAGGAATATCAAAACCTCTTAATGAGATTGTCGAGAATAGGGAAGGCTTTCAGTTAAGCTTTTTTCAATTGGATGATCCCATTTTAAGTCAAGTCAGGGATGAAATAATTAATCTGGATGTAAATAATCTTACTCCGGTGGATGCATTAAATAAATTGAACGAAATCAAGAAAATAATAAAAGGGAAATAATTAATCAAACTACTTACTTAACACTCTGCAAATAAAATGATTTACTGCGAGAACACAATAGATAAAAAGCATAAGAAAGGCACCATTGAGGTGATTTGCGGTTCCATGTTTTCAGGAAAAACTGAAGAGTTATTACGGCGTTTGAAACTAGCAAAAATAGCAAAACAATCAGTCGAGATATTTAAGCCTGTGATTGATGTGCGATTCTCATCAGATGAGGTTGTGTCGCATGATAAAAACTCTATTCTTTCCACTCCTGTTGACCACTCAAGT
>JAQVZQ010000327.1 GCA_028708095.1 Dysgonamonadaceae bacterium | reverse complement strand
TTTCCGCAAAGATACAAAATGTATTTTTTAAAATACAAAATCATCATTATTTTGTATTCCTAAAGATACAAATTTATGGCTCTATAAGTTCCCAGGAAATCGAAACAAAGTTGATTGGACTTGCAAATTGAATGGGGACACAAAGTTAAGCGACATCATTAGTGTCCACTTAAATTTTTAAAATATCTATATATAACATTGAAACAATGATATTTACGAGCGAAAATAGATGTCCACGATTTGAATTGCTACTTTTATATCCATCATCAAAAAAATGGATAGAATGCATAGTGGGAAATACATTTTTGCTCAACTTGTCGAGTTTCTCCCCCAAAAGTATTTTCAAAGACTTGTTATGAAATACGAAGGAGACAAATACGTAAAGCACTTCAGCTGTTGGAATCAGTTGCTTGTTATGATGTTCGGCCAGTTGTCTAACCGCAATAGCCTTCGTGACTTGACAAGTACTATTTCTGCTCACTCCAATAAATCTTACCATCTTGGCTTTGGTAAAAGCATTACCAGAAGTAATCTTTCTAAAGCCAACGAAAGGAGGGATCCTAAAATATTTGAAGACTTTGCATATCATATGATTGACATTGCCCGAAGAAAAAGAATAGTCAAGGACTTTGAAATTGAGGGGAAAGTCTATGCTTTTGATTCCACTACAATCGACTTGTGTCTGAGTGTCTTCTGGTGGGCAAAGTTCCGTAAAACTAAGGCAGGAATTAAACTCCACACTTTGTTCGATATTGAAACACAGATCCCTGCTTTTGTACATGTAACTCCTGCCAAAGTTCATGATATGAATGCAATGGATGTTATACCTTATGAAACGGGTGCATATTATGTCTTTGACAGAGGTTATTTTGATTTGAAGCGACTTAATCATATTACGCAAATAGAGTCTTATTTTGTCATTCGGGAGAAAAGCCGCTTGCAATATGAAGTAATTAAGGATCAGGATACAAACCATAATGCTGATGGCATATTGGCTGATCAGATAATAAAACTTACCGGTTATGCTTCCTCCAGAAAGTATCCGGGAGAACTTCGCAGGGTTGTTTACTATGCTGAATCCCTGAACCATACATACGTGTACTTGACAAATAATATTGAAGCATCCGCCTATCAAGTTGCCTTGCTTTATAAGTACAGGTGGCATGTGGAGCTGTTCTTTAAATGGATCAAGCAGCATCTTGAGATTAAATCCTTTTGGGGTACAACCGAGGGAGCTGTTCGAATCCAAATATTTACAGCTATCATAGCATATTGCATGGTAGCTATTATTGAGCATGACCTTCATCTTAATAGAAGTACATACGAAGTCTTGAGAGTACTGAGTGCTTCGTTGTTGGATAAAACTCCTATCAGGGAACTTTTCTCCAAAGAGACTAATATGGATGAAAATGATACTCAATTAAAACTTAATTTTTTTTAGTGGACACTAATGAAGCGACATGATGAATGGATTCTTTTTTCATCTTATAAGGTGCACAATCGCATCCACCGTAAGCAACATACCCAAGTTATCCCAGCCGAAAGTACTCTCCACACCCTCTTTGTCGGGCTCACGAATATCGAGCCCTAACAACTTGTGATTGTTTTTCCAGTTGTTTGTGAAGTTGGTACCGACGAAACCGTTAATGCCTGTAATGAGGATTTTTTTCATAAAGAATTATTTTTCAATGACATTTTTAATTCGTCATAATTAAAATGTTGATATTTAAGCTTTTCATTTTTTAGCACACTCCAATCAAAGTCATATTTCTCATCATCAGTCCAATCTTTCGGGTAATGTACTAACAGATAATCACCAATTCCAAAATCTCCCTCGTAGTAATAATCATCATTACTGCCTGCGCTATAGAGTATTGATCCAGGTTCATAAGTATGTGTATTAAATTGTGATGTTAAGAGAATAAATAGTGCTGTAAATGAATTTAATAAATTATCAAGATTAGCAAGTTCCATTTTGGAATGCCTATCATGCTTACATTTATTGTAATCATCGTACCAAGGTAATATATTGCTATCAATCCAAGATTCAAAAGGGGTAAAAGTGTTGGAGTCACCTTTCCAAACAGGATAAATAGCTTTATAAGAACTTAGATGATGGGATTTATTAATAAGTCTATAATCCTTAATAGTCCAATATCTTTCTTCTTTACTGAAGATATTTTCTTTAAATATAGCTTTGAAATTAGCTTCTACTTCAATACAAACTCTCATGAACAACTCATGAATTCTGTAAGAATATGTACTTAGATTAGTATCACAAGGTTCAATATATTCAAATAAGTTCAGAATATCCTTTTGAATTAACAGAAAAGATCGCATATAATTTTCAGGTGAAATAGCGTATTCTCTATCAATCATAAAGTTTGTACTGCTATAGCCAGAATTTGTTCTTTCAATAAATTCTCTATAAATTCTGTGATAGGGTATTGATATTGCCATATTTAAATTAATATTTCATGGTATACCGTCCTCTCCAAGCGGTTTGTAGGGCCCATCTTTCACTTCAAAAATTACCGTGTCGCTCTCCAACAAATGAGAATGTGCTACTGCTCTGCAGGAATTTTAGCACCACAAACACCTGGTTCGGGAGTTACCAGATGTTGTTCAACACAAGTTTTATTATTATCATAGAAGATTACATTAATACTGCCACACAAAACAATGTAAGTCTCTACAGTATGCGTGTGTATTTTGAAAAAGGTAAAATGGTTCCGTGATCCAATTTAATTTTTCTTACTCAAAACGCCACATTCATATCAATCTTTAAACCTGCTGTTTTAATTTCCTTTGCAAGTGACATTTTCCATGCATCAAAATTATCAACAGCAATATACATAATACCTGAATAGTCTGAAGGTATCTCAATATTATCTTTTATGAGTCCAACAACATTTTTCCTACCTAATTTTCCGAGGAAATAACCTAATTCGAAAATTACATTTTGTCTTGCTCGTTTATTTTTATTTTCGATACTCGTTAGAGACCCACCAAAGTCATCAGGAGTTAGTAAAACAACGGCAAAAGAAACATCTGAATACTCTTCGAATTTTTCAATAATTGTTAAACCTTTATTTGATTGCTCATGGAGAATAATTGGATCTAACCCTAACTTTTCAAGAAAACGAGCAGTAGTTTCTTTTAATTCCTTATCGTGTCCATGAACTAAAAAAACTCTATTTGAAGTCTTTTCCTTTTTACTATTTGTTTTTTTATCAACAGGTTGTTTATTTAGATTAAAATCATCATTACTCTCGATTACTCCTACAGCCTCATCTAACATATCTATTATAACAGGTATCATAGACTCTCCATATGGGGGATTAAAAATTAGCGTGAAAGGGTCTATATTTTTAAGTACAAATCCACCAATAGCTGGAGGAGGTGAAATGGTGTATAGTTTTAAGACCCCTGCATGTAGGACTATATTTCTTACACTTTTTAATTTTTTGTTGATTAAACTTCTAGTCTCAGAGTTAGAAGTACCATACTCCCATTCTTCGAGAAGTAATTTAAATTGTTCTAGCTGTTCGATATATTTTTGTTTATTACTCATATCTAAATCACATATAAGTGAAACCTAATAAATTATCATTCAACTCTATAAATGGGAGATAATAATATATTACAAAAATAGACATTTTTTAACGGACTTCATTTCAGTGATCGTGTATTTAGTTCTGATAATGACGCTTTTTCCGTTCAAACCATTTTCTCCTCTTACTTTTGTTGTTTTCCCAACTCGGTAACTTGCCAAAAATATTATTACTTAATTTCATGAGTTTACCAAGTTTATAAAGTACAATCACTAGTGTCCCGTTAAAATTATATTTTTGTTTGTAAGTACTTTATATTTAATAATATGCGTGCTGAATTTCTTGTACACGATTTGAATTGGTTACTTTTACGTTTCCCTTCAAATAACGTACGA
>JAQVZQ010000326.1 GCA_028708095.1 Dysgonamonadaceae bacterium | reverse complement strand
AAAAGGAATACCTGTGATTATTACCACAAAAATCATAATGATATTTTATGTTTCCATGTACTTCTGTAGAATCCTTCCGTTACGTTTAACATAAAAAGCTGGACATGTTCTCCAGGAGAAGCCACGTTGAGACGGTAGTATTGATGTCAAGGGTGGATAATTGAGTGTGAAACAATCCTTGATATAAGGGGTTTTAGGGGTTTTGAATTTGCCTTCAATCAACGTTGATAATCGCTAATTTCTTATTGAGGGAATATATCCAAAACTCTAAAAATAGCGGTGTGAGTGGACATTATGACTATTTGTTTGGTGAGTTGATGGTATGGATATCAAAATGAATCTGAGTTGATAAGATGGCTATCATTGTAATTTCTATTCACTCATTACTAAATAAATTATGGAATGAACCAACTGTAAATAGGCTAATCAACATTCTCGAAAGATGTTGCATTGTTAGTTATCCTGCATACTAATAGAGAGATTAAATTATGTTTGGGGTGTGAAAAATGATTGGATTGAAAAGAGGTACAGTAAAACTGCTCAACCACGAAAAAGAATGGGAGCTTGAAGCACAGAGAACTATTTTTCGTTTGTATAAAATTTTAGGTACAGTGGCAAGAGATATTCAACATGTGGGTAGTACAGCTATTCTCGCCATAAAAGCTAAGCCGATAATTGATATTGTGGTTGCAGTAGATGATTTTAAAGATGTTCTTGCATTGGAATCGGAATTGGGAAATGATGGATTTTATTATCGACCTAATGTTAATATTAAAGACCAACTTCTATTTGCCTGTGGTAGCTATTATGATGGTACCGGCGACCTACAAACTCACTTCATTCATGTTGTTTTAACGAACAGTATGGAATGGACAAACTATATCAATTTTAGAGACTATCTTAACAAGATGCCAACGGTCGCCAAAGAGTACGAGGACTTGAAAACGTCACTAGCAGCAGCTACACCTGTTGATAAAGGTAGAGAACGATATTTGAGGGGTAAGCACGATTTTATCGTTTATACTTTAAGAAAAGCTCTTGTTAATTTCTATCTTGGGAAAACAATTGAAATAAAAATTGACCGACCTATCGGGAGTGCACACCCTAAACACTTAGATCTAGTTTATCCGATCAATTATGGATACATTCCTGGTGTTTTAGGTGGAGATGGAGAGGAATTAGATGTTTATCTTCTTGGTGTATCTAAACCTATAAAGGAATATAAGGCTCGTGTTATCGGTGTTGTTCATCGTCATAATGATGTGGAAGATAAACTTGTAGCCGCACCTGAAGGAACAATCTTTACCCAAACTGAGATTGCAGAAGCCGTGCATTTTCAGGAACAATATTACGAGAGCGAGATAGAAACAATCCCAAAGCTAAACTTTATATCTAAAGAGTTAATCAATAAAGGTTGGTCATGTGATAAAAAATACTGTGTTACAACAACTGATGGTGTTAAATACCTTCTGAGAGTTACTCCCAAAGAAAAAAGTGCAAATCGTGCAGAGATGTTTCGTATGCAGCAACAGGTAGCTGCTCTCGGTGTTCCGATGTGTAGACCTATAGAGATTGGAAGTTGTGATGAGGGTCTTTATACCGTTCAGACTTGGGTTGATGGCAAAGACGCTGAAGAAATCATTCCTCATCTTAATAATTCAGAGCAGTATGCGTATGGTCTTGAAGCCGGTAGAATACTTAAGGTAATCCATTCTATCCCTGCTCCAGAAAATCAACCGGATTGGGAACAACGATTTAATGCAAAAATAGATCGCAAAATTGAGATGTATAATGATTGCCATGTTAAATTTGAGGGTGCAGAAGACATCATGGCATATATAGAATCTAATCGCTTTCTGCTTTCGAACAGGCGGCAATCTTACCAACACGGTGATTATCATATTGGTAATATGATGATTGAAAAGAATAAGATAGTTATTATTGATTTCGACCGTTACGATTTTGGTGATCCATGGGAAGAATTTAATCGTATTGTATGGTGTGCTCAAGCCTCACCTATATTTGCTTCAGGCATAATAAATGGTTATTTCGATAATGAAGTACCACTTGAATTTTGGAAGTTGCTTGCACTATACATTAGCAGTAATATGCTGTCCTCTATACCATGGGCTATTCCATTTGGAGAAAGCGAAGTAAATACAATGCTTAATCAAGCTAAGGATGTGCTGAGTTGGTATAACAATATGCATAATCCTATTCCAACCTGGTATATCAAATAAAGAACTGAGATGAAAATAAAGTTCATGCGTTAAGTTTAACTTGATTTTTAGGAGGTGCGCCATGACTTACAATCCTAAAGTACATATTATACCTGCTAAACCCGCTAGACGAGAGAAACCCGTGGGTATTTATTGTCGCGTAATATGTAACAATGAAAAATGCAGTTTGTGCTGACGATCGTGTGCGAGGCATGTTTCAGTTTTATGGTGCAAACAGGACGGGGCGTTTTGCTGGGAGACTTGTGCAGTTGCAGAATTTACCACAAAATCATATGTCAGACCTTAGCGAGGCTCGTGCTCTTGTAAAAAATGGTAACTATAATGCCCTCGAAATGCTTTATGAGGATATACCAGATACTTTATCACAGCTTATCCGTACAGCATTTATACCAAGGGAAGGGACACGATTTATTGTGGCTGACTTTTCTGCAATAGAGGCTCGTGTTATTGCTTGGTTCGCTGCAGAACATTGGCGAACAGAGGTTTTTGCAAGTGGTGGAGATATCTATTGTGCATCGGCAAGCCAGATGTTTAAAGTTCCTGTTGAAAAGCATGGCATCAACGGACATTTAAGACAGAAAGGTAAAATTGCAGAATTGGCACTTGGTTATGGTGGATCCGTTGGTGCATTAAAAGCAATGGGCGCATTAGAAATGGGGCTTGATGAAGAAGAACTTAAGCCACTTGTTGATGCCTGGAGACAAACCAATCCAAACATTGTAAGGTTATGGTGGGATATTGATCATGCTGTTAAAAATAGTATCAAGGAAAGGCAGGCGAAAGAAAGTCATGGGATTAAGTTTTTCTGCCAAAGTGGAATGCTATTTATAGTACTACCTTCTGGTAGAAGACTAGCCTATGTCAAACCGCGTATTGGGGAGAACCGGTTCGGTGGGGAGTCTGTTACTTATGAAGGTGTTGGTGGAACAAAAAAATGGGAACGTTTAGAAAGCTATGGACCCAAATTTGTGGAAAATATCGTTCAAGCAGCTTCTCGTGATCTTTTACTTTATGGGATGCAAACACTTAGGTCTTGTTCAATAGTTGCACATGTGCATGATGAAATTATCATAGAGGCTGATTCAAACCTATCCCTTGATGTTGTATGTGAACAGATGGGTAGAGTCCCTCAATGGGCAAAAGGCTTGCTCCTTCGAGCTGATGGCTACACTTGTGATTTCTATCAAAAAGATTAAAGTAATTTTATAGAAACGTCAGATTTCACCTCTTACCGTGGCTACTAGGTAGGAGGTGCTTTTTTATGAACATTATTGAAGTAAAAGATGGTTCTCCTATCAAAGGTGAAATAGAACCGATGACAGAAGAACAGCTGCAGAGAGAATATGATTTTTATATAGCTGAGAGCATTGTTGATATGCTCTATAAAGATGGCAGGATTACACAAGATGAACGATGCAAAATATCAGCATTAAATCGACAGAAATTCTCACCGAAGTTAGCTGAAATCATGTCTTAAATCACTTGCTATTAGTGTCTTTTAGAGTGATATATGTAATGGTAGAAAGTGAGGTGAGATGATGAAAAAGATAACGAAAATAGATGAAATGTCAAGAGAACAGTCATCAAAAAACAAACTTTGGGAAACACGGCGAATTAAAGCCACCTGCGCGGAGTCTTAGAGCCATCCGCACGCAGCTTTAGAGCCACCCAACGCACAAAGCGGGAGCCACTGCCACAAATCTCCTGTAAGATGAAGTTGCTGCG
>JAQVZQ010000325.1 GCA_028708095.1 Dysgonamonadaceae bacterium | reverse complement strand
AGCTTTAAATTCGATGGTTTTCTTAACTTTGCTTTGCATCTGTTGGGTGAGTGTTATGTTTGCATTAACACATTAAATATAAGCATTTTATCTGACAGATGCATCTTTTATTTTAGAAATTTAAGTACCTTGTAACCGAAGATAACGAAGTGTACCTCGTGTATCTCTACGACAAAAGCCAGCTTGAAAACATCACAAAAGAACAGATTATCGAACTGCTTAAAAAGGCAGGTCTTATTAAGTAAAAAGCCCCGGATTACTCCGAGGCTTTTTATTGTTAATTATATTTTTCCACAAACTCTTTTGCTTTGTTTTGCAGCTCGTCTGTGTTTAATCTGTAATTAAGATTATCAGTCAAATCTATAATCACATTACTTGATTCTGAAATCACAAAATGATGTTCTTGGCTTTGAATAGTCACAAGCAAAGCTAAGTCAACATTAATTTTCATTTGTTTGTGCTTTTTTACGTCTGCATTATTTAATATAAACTCAAAGTCGCTTATCTCTTTATCATCTACACTAAGAAATACCGTATCAACTTCGTATGATAATGGAGATTCGAACACATTTTTTAATAACGCTGTAGACCCTGATTTATAGAAGTCCTCATAAACAACGATTTTCTCAATCATTATTTCCTCTTTTATTGGTTCTTTTGTGCAACAAAAAAACAAGCAAAATATTATTAAATAATTCATTTTAGTAACCATTTATAATTAATATCCAAAATATGAATACATCGCAGGTCTTACACCTAAACCTCTCATGTACATTTGCGCATGTAATAAATATGGATGAAGCCCCATGGCAGGTGCTCCTGATAATGTTAAGGCTCGTGAAGCAACAGAACTACAACTTCTCGTTAAAACCTGATAGTTCCCTGGGTTTGAATTTAATCGACTCGATATTCTATTTAAGCGGTTTACGTTAACCCCTTTTATTGTTATAGGGTCGAATTTTGTGCCTGGGATATCATTAACAAGCTTATACCGACCTCCAGAAGCATAATCTATCCAATCATTACGACCTGGCTCAAACTTAGCCCAATCTCCTGTCGGTCCATAGTCAACTAAAACATTTCCACCATCGTTAAGCTGAGAATGTCCCACTGGGTCATTACCCAAATTCTCTGTTTGTAACTCAACTTCACCTGGATTAAACCCTGCTAAAACATCAGAAACATTTGCTAATGCACCTAATCCATACCCGATATTCTCAAGTGCACTATTCCCTTTTTTTCCTAAATAACCCCATTCTCCTTGTGTGAAATTATATGAGGCTGCACCAAAACTTATGGAAACATCTGTTTGTCCTCCAGTTACCGCAGCCATGCCAACACTATTTATAACGGAACCCGTCATAATTGCAGCAGTATTTGCAAAAGCCATTCCTGAAGTAGCAACAGCATTGGCAGCTCCACCACTAGCAGCACCAACAACAGCACCACCAGCCATATATCCCCAAGTTTGTCCAGAACTGTAATCCCATTTAAAAGGATTAGCAGTACCATTAGCTACAGTTCCACCTTGCCAAGCACCTAAGTCTGCTCCAATAGTATAAGGTAAAAGAGCCAGTGAAGCACCTCCTGTAAAGGGCGCTGCAATAAGCGCAGCCAATGTAAATATTAACTCCCCACTTGGATCTGTATATTTCAGCGGGTTGTTGAGACAATAGGAGTATCTGTTATAGTTTTGTGGCAGATGGGATGCTTGTACATAATTATCGGGGGAGAGAAAGCGGCAAATAAATGGATCGTACAGACGACTATTCATGTGAATAAGATCGAATTGAGGCAGGTGCTCGTGGAAGGTGTATCCCCGGTTAATTTTCCGCGTTGTAGGCAGATTGTCGTATGTCCAATCGGAAACGTTTCGCATGCGTCCCCATGCATCGTAACTATACTCTTCAACAATTGTACCCGATGTATCAACCAACGCAGTTATGGAACCCTGATGGTCTTTCAAAATATAGTATAATTGCGCGTTTGTTCCCGTTTCAGTAATATAAACGGCAATAGAACCTTCAGGACTGGAAATATAGTTATACTGCGTTGTTTTTTTGGTTATATGGTTTTTGCATTGTTCATACGCTCCAAAATAACGCCAAGTCTCTATTAATGCTCCTTTTTCATAAATTTCCATTTTCCGGCGGCTTTGGTCGGGGGCATATTCAAACAGAGCCCTGTAATTACCTTTAACAACTTCCTTTGGTTGTCCAAATGAGGTGTAGGATATGTACTGACTGGGTATATTATTATCCATATTTCTTACAACACCTGTAACTGCATACATATTTCTTGATAGTTGGTATTGGTAAGCACCTACCCCTGTCATATTAGTAATATTCCCTTTGGCATCGTAAACATATGAATAGGTTTTATTCAGGTGTTGCTGATATGACGAATCAAGCCTGTCATCATCGTCGTAGGAAAAGATTTCTTTACGATTCGTACGTCTTTTATCAATTCTCCAATTTAAGTTACCTGTTTGATCATCAAAATTATACTCAAAATCCTGAATTATCCTCGTTCCTTTTTTCGTTGTTAACCTAGTTAAAAGTCCTTTATCATTGTAAGTTTTAAAAATCTTGATATTGCCACCAAAAATCGATTCAGTAATCTTTCCATCTCCATTAGAAGTAACTATTTCCCATAATTTAGCACCTGTGTCGGTAGTAAGGGATTTCAACATGCCGTTACTTGCATCATAATTCTTCTTAACTTTATATCTGGATACAGGATATTCTACACTTGTCACGCGATTGTGAGTGTCGTAAGTCTGATAAAATGTGAAGAAATATCCGTCAGCTATACTAGATTCAGAAATTACTCTTCCATAGTTGTCGTAACTATAATTACTATGTACATTACCATTCAACGTAGCAGTTGCAAGCTGTCCAATACCGCCACCTGAGGTTCCATAGTAATTAACAACTTCAAAGTCGGGTTCCGATGATTTTAGAACTCTTCCAAAGTTATCATACTGAATAATAACTTTTTGGTTCATAGCATTCGTTTGCTCCATCATTTCGCCCAATGCATTGGATACATACCGCGTTATTTTTGATGATGGATCATCTAGTTTATTCTGGTTTCCGTATGTGTCGTATCCCATGGTAATGTTAGCACCCCATGGAGTTGTAACACTTACAGGCTTTCCAAACACATTATACTCTGTACTAATAGCCTGACCATTGGTATTTACATTCAACGGATTACCTGTTGCATCGTTACGTGTTATAACGGTACCCATAGGAGAGGTTTCCGTAACGGTATTAAAATTATAAGTATAGGTTACTGTTACTCCATTGCTAACTTTTTCAATTACACGTCCAAGGTAATCATACTTGTAACTGATTGTTTTTGGAGTTTCTCCTATATAGTGTGGAAGCGTATCAACCGCAACCTGCCCTAAATAGTTATATGCTCGACCAGTAACAAGGATGTTACCGTTAAGCCCTGGCGATTCTGTTCTTTTTAATCTTCCGTTTGTGTCTTTCCATATTTTTGTCGTTCCAATGCCCGGCATGGTTTGTTGTACTAAGTAACTCGACCCATAGTCGGTAGCTTTAAAAATTCTATTTGTAGTGATTATCCCTGTCGGTGATTTTTGTTCAATAACTCTTCCAAACCCATTAAAAGATAGAGTTTCAACAGCATTTCCATTGGGAAGTATTTCTTTGATAATCCTACCATAACTATCACGCTGATATTCGTTGACCAATCCTGAAGGCGAGGTCTCTTTTATTAACATACCCTTGAAATTGTATGTGTATGAACTAGTTCTTACGCCTGTAACATTTGTACCTGAAATCGAACTAGTAAGGAGTGCCCCATAGCTAGCATAGGTAAAATCACGAGTAACTCCATTGGCAACACTTTTCTTAAGAAGACCGTTATCATCGTATGTGTTGGTTGTGACAATGGTTTTTGTTTCTGCGGGAGAAGTACGTTGGAGTGTAACCCTCGATGTTGCAACTTTGCTTGGACACCA
>JAQVZQ010000324.1 GCA_028708095.1 Dysgonamonadaceae bacterium | reverse complement strand
GAGAGAATGATTGATTCACGTGATGGAAATATATATAAAGTAGTAACCATTGGCAATCAAGTATGGATGGCAGAAAATTTAAAGTATTTACCAAGTGTTGTAGATATGAGTATTGGATCTAAAACAGATCCTTATTATTACGTTTATGGTTATAGTTCTGGAACTGAAGTGAATGAAGCCAAAGAAAAAGCATATTACAATAATATTGGTGTTTTATACAACTACTCTGCGGCTATATTAGATGTATGTCCAACAGGTTGGCATTTGCCAAATGATCTTGAGTGGGAACAATTAAAAACTTTTTTGGGTGACGCATTATTAGTTGGGGGAAAACTAAAAGAAGCTGGAAATAAACATTGGGATGACCCTAACGTAGGAGCAACGAACGAAAGCGGATTTACTGCACTTCCAAGCGGTATGCGTGACAATAACGGAGAAATTGTCGCAACTGATAATTTTGCTTTATGGTGGAGCAAAGCCGAACCTCATGTTACTAATCCTTGGAGTTATTACGTAGCTCGTAGCTCCGCATATTTTAATAGGATTGGCTACGTTAAAGAATATGGATTTTCCATTCGTTGCGTGAAAGATTAATAGCTGAGTCTACTCCAAAAGGTCAATTACACTCATTCCCGCCCCTAAATCCCCTAAAGGGGACTTTGTCAGAATGCTGATTATTAGGCTTTTCCCTTCAGGGACAAAAGGGTAGAAAAAGACTAATAATTAGCATTT
This sequence comes from Dysgonamonadaceae bacterium, assembly GCA_028708095.1. Taxonomy (GTDB): domain Bacteria; phylum Bacteroidota; class Bacteroidia; order Bacteroidales; family Dysgonomonadaceae; genus UBA2632. The sequence continues at coordinate 3,304 of JAQVZQ010000324.1, read as the reverse complement.
GAGGGTTTTCGGAGTGGACTCATAGCTTTATTTTTGTTTTGAATATAGATGAATTTGCAACATAGAAGAGCAAATTTATCTATAGGATAAGCTGTAAATATGAAAAAATGTCATTAGCGTAAATTCTTATTAATAACATTCTATTTAAACTAAACCCATAGTTCATTTTTGTGTGGAGCAGTAGCTCCACGCTCCTAATGATCGTCAAAGCAGTAACTACAATTTTTTATTCAGATTCAATTTTAGTTTGAATAAAATCATATAGCAACCTCACTCCTGAAGCAGTTCCTCCAACTTGCTTGTAACCTTTGTTCTCTTTAACGGATGCAGGGCCGGCAATGTCTAAATGAATCCAATCATAATCTGTAAAATGCTCCAAAAACTTTGCTGCAGTGGATGCACCTCCTACTCTACCACCAATATTTTTAATGTCAGCAATTTCACTTTTCAGTAAATCCTCAAACTCTCGCCACATTGGTAGTTCCATTAATAGCTCATATACATTTTCTCCTGAAGCTTTCAGTTCGGCCATTGTTTTTTTGTTGTTACCTGCCATCGCTATTCCAAATGTTCCGGTAATAGCTGCTGCGGCTCCTGTCAGAGTTGCCAAATCTATTACCAATTCTGGTTTAAATTGTTTAGCGTAAGCCAACGCATCAGCCAAAACCAATCTTCCTTCAGCGTCAGTGTTTTGAACTTCTACTGTTGTACCATCCGATATGGTGATGATGTCATCGACCACCAATGCATTAGCACTTATCTTATTGTCCGTTGCTGGAACTAACCCAATTACATAATAAGGAAGTTTGTTCAAGGAAACTGCCATGATTGTAGCTAACACGGTAGCAGCTCCGGCCATATCGGTTTTCATGTCCGACATATAATCGCCTGTTTTTAGGGAATATCCTCCCGTATCGAACATTACACCTTTACCTACTAACACAAGTGGTTGTTTGTTTATAGCATTTACAGGCTTATGTGTAAAGATATTGAAAGTTGGAGGAGTATCGGATCCCTGATTAACAGCAATCAATCCACCCATCTTCAACTCTTCAATCTTTGTTTTATCAAAAACCTCAGTGGTGAAGCCACAGTCTTTTGCCAATTCAAGAGCAAGTTCAGAAAACCTTGGTGCATTTAAATAGTTAAGAGGTTCATTTACTAAGTCTTTAGCATAAGTAACAGCTCTTATTAAATTATTCAATGACTCCAATTCATTTGCAGCAATATCTTTATCATCTAAATAGACTGTTTCGAGAGCAGTTACCTTTTTCGACTTCTTATATTTATCGAAACGATAATGTGCTAATGACATTCCTTCAAGAAAATCACTTCTTTCGCATGTAGAAAATCCTTTATTGAATTCTTTAATCTGTGCTTCTTTAATCTTCTCCTTTTTTATTGCTCTTAACACACCAGCTCCAAACAGTCTAATCTCTTCAGTATGCAAGCTAACATCAGATTCATTTACACCAAAAACAGCAACCAATGTTATCTTATCAGTATCATATAATGTAATGAATCCGTTCTCTTTATCTCTTAGGAACTGATCTATTTTCTGATGAATAGCTTCAGGTAGATTGTATTCTTTATGCTCACTTTTATAAGTAACAACTATAACTTGATTTACATTTGTAGGCATATCATGGTTGCCCAATTTAAAATTTATCATATCGATTTGCTTAGTACATGACAATAATTATATTGCAATATAAATATTGATATTCAGTTAAATACATGCTTTAGTATAATGAAGATATTGAAGTTTTGTATCTCTATAGATAACAATCAATATTACTTGATTAAATAATCTCAATCATTGGGCTGCCTGCCTGCACAAATGATCCTTCTTCAACCAATATTTTACTTACAGTTCCTGAAACCTCTAAAACTATGTCATTCTCCATCTTCATAGCTTCAAGAATAAGAACAACTTTACCTTTTTCTACTGTTTCACCCTCTTTTACTAATATCTTCATGATACTTCCAGGCATTGGGCTTTCAATTATTTCTTTAGGAGCTGTTTGAATTTTATTTTCAATAATGTCTTCTTTTTGCATTGTGTTACCAGTTTCAACATTATTGTTCTTTGCTTCGTACTCATCTTTGCGTTGCCCTTTTAAATAAGTAAGTCCAACTGTTGGGAATAATTCAAGAAGCAGTTCTTCTTTAGCATTTTGAGCAAGACGAACTCCACCGTATTCATCAAGAGTTGGATTGTTCTGACGCTTATAGTTTGAAGTATCGTAAGGTGTTTCATCTCTACTTCCTGTAATTTTTAATCTAAATTCGGGATCAACAGCAACGGGTGTCTCACCATATTCACCTTTAACCAAAGCAACAAACTGATTAGAGGGGTTAGCATATTTCTCTCTGTCATTTTTATAATTAAGTGCTGAAGCAACAGCTTGTGCACCCACAATTTGGCTTGTAGGAGTTACAAGTGGTGGCAAGCCAGCATCTAATCTTACACTAGGAATTAACTTCATTGCATCTTCCAATATGTCAAGCGAATTATATTGCTTCAACTGAGCAACCATATTAGTGTACATACCGCCTGGTATTTCGGCATTCTTTACTAATTCATCGGGTTTTGGAAAATTGAAGTATGCTTCAATAGCATGACAAGCCCTCAACAATTCTTTTTCGTTGTTACTTTTTACGGCTTCTATGGAGTTGTCAAATTCTTTATCAATCTGGGCGGGCAAAGTATCGGTAAGTGGATTGAAAGGATTTGGAATTTGTTGGCTTACATCAAAATCTTTCAACTCTTTGCGAATACCTAACAGTTCGTAGTTTATCTTTGCAACAGCTTCCATATTTATATCGAGTTCGATACCCAATTTCTTACAGAATATATATATGAGTTCAACTGCAGGAGCAGCTGGACCTCCCGCAAAATTCCATATAACGGTATCTACTATATCAGCACCATGCATAATAGCTGTTAGCACCGCACCGAGTCCAAAGCCGGGAGTACAATGCGTGTGAAAATCAATTGGAACGTTCAATTCTTTTTTAAACAAAGGAATTAACGTTGCTACACGCGATGGAGGGATTAAACCACTCATGTCTTTTATTGTAATCATGTCTGCTCCCATAGCAGTCATTTCTTTTGCTTTGTTCAAAAAATAATCATCGGTAAAAACTTCTTTGTAAACAGGTTTAGAGGGCTTATCATTTTTTAAAAAAGAAAAGAAACCACCTTTCTTTTTAGTTTCTATAGGCTCATCAAACTTAGGATCAACTGTATAACAAACAGCACAATCAGCCATTCCACCATATTTCTTGATATACTTAACAC
>JAQVZQ010000323.1 GCA_028708095.1 Dysgonamonadaceae bacterium | reverse complement strand
ACTCTCACGCTCTATAATGGGGAGCATAAAGTCTTCGGTAGTGGTGGGATATGTGGTACTTTCGAGACAAACAAATGTACCTGGCTTCATGTTCTTTCCTATCTCTATACAAGCACTCTCGATATAACTCATATCGGGTTTCTTGAATTTGTCGAGGGGTGTGGGTACACAGATCAATAATGCATCACACTCTTTGATGCGACTAAAGTCGGTAGTTGCCGATAGGCTCAACTTATCTACCACCACATTTTGCAACACTGCATCGCGAATATCGCCAATGTAGCTATTGCCATGGTTTACTTGATCTACTTTCTCAGCATTCTTATCGAATCCCAATGTTTTGATGCCTGCCTCAGCAAAGTTTACTGCTAGGGGAAGGCCTACGTATCCGAGACCGATGATGCCGATGATTTCGGTGTTGGACTCTATTTTAGATAAGATGGTTTGTTTGTGCATGTTTGAATATGATGTTTCTTGTTTATTTTATCTTTACTATAGCTATTATAACGGCTTTGGCGACTAGGCGAACGTGGCGACTTGGGCGAATTTGCTCATTAACTATCTGCTGTTATATTAAATGCTCCATTTTTTGGTATTGGAAATAATTTTACTATCACTGATATAATATCTAACTCGTAAATCTCTATGTGTATATATTTTTGTCATATTATTATTATAATGAATTAGTTTCAATCTCGCCACGTCACCTAGTCTCCCCCTCGCCTAAGTCGTCCTCTTCGCCTCAGTCACCACCGTCGCCCACTCGCCTAATTAAATGCTCCACTTTTTTGGATTGGCAATCATTATAATTATCATCGAAATAATATGCTCGTAATTGTCTAAATACTGTTCAAATTTCTCTTTGGTGATGTAGCCGCATGCATATGCAAACTCTAACCATACCTGCGTCTCGGCTGCCTCCGACTCAACATCGCTAAGTTTAGCTATAAATGCTTTCTCATATCTTCTTTTTCGCCAAGCTTCAGAGATATTTGCGGCAACCGAACGAGAAGATCGTCTTATCTGATCTGTGAGGGAATAAATCTCTTCTTTTGGAAATTTTTTCGTGAACTCAAAGATATCCATAGCAGCAGTAAAAGATAGTTGATAAACCCGTAAATCTCTATGAGAATATATCTTTGCCATATTATTTGTAAAATGAATTAGTTTCAATTTCGCTCACTCGCATCCATCGTCCAAGTCGCCCCTTCGCCCCCTCGCCTATATTCGTTGTCATTCGTTCTATTCGTTGACATTAGTTCTATTCGTTCCCATTCGTACTATTCGTTTTACTTTCGCCCCTCGCACTCGGACACACTTCGTGGCTACCTGTCACATACAATATGTCAGGTAAAATTTGTTTTCGGATACAAAGATAAACCAAAATACTCTTGTTGCAATTAATTGTGAAGAGAAAATGAGGAATTAATCATTAGGTACTGGTTCAACAAAACTCGCATCCATCTCGATGGTAGCACATCCAATTTTGTCAATGCGAATAGCAATATTAGATTTTCCTTTTATGGTGACCAACTCACCCACAAGCCCCTTAAGTGTGCCTTTGATTACACGCACCTGTTGCCCGAGTTGCAAATCGGATGTATTGAAGTTGACGGAGCTTTCGGAGTTGTCGAGCATAAAACGGAATTGGTCCATCTGCTTTGTGGGAATCTCTGCAGGGACATGATCGCCACGCAAGACTAGGTAGCGCAATACAGCAGGTAGTTCCAACACACGCCGTTGCTCCTCTACATTGACATGCACAAATATCATCATTGAAATAAGTACCTTCTCTACCTTTTTCTTACGGTCGCTCCACTGCCGCTCTTCTATCTGCACGGGTAGGAAATTCTCGATACCCATATCGGTCAATCGGTCGCGTACTTTCTTTTCGTGATGCATGCGGGTGTAGGCGGCGAGCCATTTTCTTTTATCTGTGTGGTGTAGGTGGGACATTTGTTGTTGTTTTTGTTAGATGCGAATGAAACGAATAATATACGAATTCAACTAATTTTGATTGGAAACTGATTAAACTGATTATAAACTGATTAAACTGATAAATTCTATTGGAAACGGATTAAACGGATTAAGAACGGATTGAACTAATTTTGATTGGAAACGGATTGAACTAATTTTTTGTACTGATTATAATTTATTGATGTTGGGGTTGATGAGTCTTTTGTAAATTAATGATGTGCCACCGAAGGTAACTAAAAGTCCTAATTTCAATCGTGTTGCTCTAAGGTAATTTATCAATTGTGATTCATCTAGTTTTGTTAAGTATGGAGTTGTTTTTTTTAAACTACGAATATGTACGAATCTTGACGAATGGAACGAATGGGGCGTCACAGTCTATCGATGTTAGGATTAATTATCCGCTTGCTCACCAATCTTGGTGCACCAAATGCAGCTAATATACCTAGTTTAAACTTTGTTGCCATCAGATAGTTCATCAGCTGGTCTTCGTCGGCTCTTGTAATAAAAGGTGTATTCTTCAGCTCCACTACAATAGAACCATAACAAACGAAGTCAGCTCGGAAATATTTCTTCAGTTTAACATCACCATAATATGTTTCTAATTTTTTCTCACGTTCATAAGGTATGCCCAGTCTATCAAATTCAATACTCAATGCTTCTGAATAAACGGACTCAAGAAAACCTCTACCTAGTTTGTTGTGGACGTTGAATAAAGCACCCGTAATGGCATAAGATTCCTCTTTATATATAATCTCTGGTTTGGTCGTATTCGTTCTATTCGTTTCCATTAGTTTAATTAGTTCTTCCTAACAATTCACAATAATTAATCCTTCCCATACATAATTCCTTTTTTATGCTAAAACAAAATTACAATATATTATCCATCTAAAAAATATTTCATCGGGGATTCTTGAATTAATAATAAAAAATTTGAACTGCTTCGGAGGGATTTCTGATAAGTTCTGACACAGTTGGATGATAAAAATAGGGAAGCTCGTGATGTTTTATTAATTGCATTATAAATGTTTCGTGGTCGAAATCACAAAATTTAAACGGAATGGGTAGTTTTATAATACGGTAATTGAGACTTATATCGTTAAAGATTATTTGGTTGAAGTACAAATTGCATTAGTAGCACTTATCGTTTAAACTCAATGCCACAACACGATACAGCACACATAACAATAGGGGTAGAGATGGCATGCTGGGGTGAACAGTGGGCTATATTGACAGTGAGCGTGTACAACAAAAAGGTGTCTGTTTTTTTTGGGTGAAATAAATAATTGATGGTAAAACTGATGTCTGTTTTTAATAGGTAAATAAAAATTTGTTGTGAATGGGTTGTCTGAATTTGTATCTGTATAAATTGTTGATAGTAAATGTGACATCAGTTTTTGGAGTGGAGTAAAATAATCAGTGAAATACTAACGTCAGATTTTGGAGTGGAGTAAAATAATCAATGAAATACTAACGTCATAATTTGTACCGTAACAAAATATTGCATCAAAAAAGTGTAGTATATGGGTGAAAATGGGGGTAAAACATCAAAAAATGAGTCCTCGATGGCATTGATATATGACTCGATGTTGAAATATGAGGTTGATGAGGGTACATATTAGTACCTAAAGATGAAATAATGACGCTAGTATTGTTAAAGAATGTTGTCAGCAATGAAATTATGACGTCATATTTTGGATAATTAAAAAACATGGGTTGAAAAAATGATGTCAGAATTTGCATCGTATAAAAATATTCGATTGAAAAAAAGACGTCAGAATTTGAACCGTAGAAAAATAATTTTTTAAATGATAACCCACTTTATTTGATTTTTAAGAGAACGATCATAGATTAGCAAATCGAGTTATGTTAATTAACATTTAAAACTTACAACCTTTTTGTTGTGTTCTTCAATGGTTTAAATTGAAATGTCGATGATGCGCGATGATTTTATCTGATAAATATCGATAATTTATTTTTTTGGGACGCATATTTTGCAGATAAAATGTGAAACCGTCCGAAATTTACAACTCTTATGCAAAAAAATTGAGTGTTAAATGAAATATAGA